>NZ_JAZQNX010000011.1:0-3796 GCF_045627565.1 Lelliottia sp.
CACCATTCATCGTTAATCAGACGAGCGATAGCGGAAAATGCCTGGCGAATTGTGATCTGCCCTTTGCGGTATTTTTTCCAGAACATCGGGGTGATATTGAATGCACGCGCCGCACCGGCAACGTGACCATATAAATGCGCCTGCGCCTCATCGGTGAAAAGAGACTCTTTACCGCCGTGAGCATCAGCCCAAGCGTCGCTTAATTCCTCATAAGCAACATAGAGCTGCGAAGCGATACGGGCAGCAAACTTTTTGAGCGCCTTGTCACTCATACCAGGTAAACGCGAATAGCTTTCGCGCTCGCTCATGAAGAGTAGCGATGCGGTCTCATTCATTCCGTTAAGCTGATTGACCCGCTCAAGACGTGGCCCCACCCTTTGCTCGACGGTATTCTTAAGGAAATAGAAACCATGAAGTGGGCTTTTAGTACGACGGATAAAGTCATACCGAGAGTTGAACAACGTTTTTAAGACGTATGGCAGGCGATTAACTTTACCTAAAACACCTTGCACCTGACGGAATTCGCCACGTGTAAGGGGTCTGTCACGGCCAATTGCAGAGCGTGGAGCATTCCAGGGATAAGCACCGACGAATCTATCATCGGTGTGTTTCATGAACGGAGGCGGTGGCGAGGGAGCGATGCGCCCTTTACATGGGCTGGTCACTCACACACGCCCGCATAAATGCTACTGCATACGCTTAAGTCATTTGATGCCCCCAATAGATCAAATTGAGTTCCTCCGTGGGTAGTCATTGCCCAGTCACGGTATGTTTGTATGCCGTAACCATCGACAGTTACAACATTAATTCGCTTCTCCGCTCGCTTCGGATCTTGAGTTGAAGGGAAGAAAACAGCATTGCCCCTACGGGAGCATTCCGCAACGAGCCGTTCCCACTCCGACACACGGGCGATTTCTTCAGGCCATCTGGCGAAAATTTCTGCCAGTTCAGATTTCCTGACATTGACGCAAGGCATACACCCTACTCGCCCACATCCTTGCAAATAAAGAGGATTAGGTTTGATGCCGTGGCGTTTTGCGATGGCAAAAACCTCCTCATGCTTCCATTGGAGGATTGGGCGATAAACATGCAAACCCGGTGTATTGTCTGCGTCCTCTTCCCATTCAGACAAAGCAGCTCGTGCAGGCGACTCCTGAGCCCGCACTCCTTGCCACATAATCACCTCATCGAAATCATTAAGAGCGGGCCCGACGACCCGGGTTTTGACTGGCTCGTGTTTCAGTTCGAACGTGCAAAATTTTGCTTTTGTGGAGGGAAATCGACCTTTCCACATAGCCAAATCTAAAAAAGGAATTCCAGTTGGTTGAAGTAACGACAATGCGCGTTGAATACGAAATGCAGCTTCATCCTTGGTGAAACCGCACTCTTCGACGAGAGAAACAGGCCATCGCTCAGCTATAAAATCCCGCTTCCCCTGTATCCGTTTAGAGAAATCAGCCTTTACACGAATAATATTCCCAAGGCGATTCTCCAGATAATCAAGATAATCCATCGTCTGAGGGTGTTCATGGCCGGTATCAGCAAATACAACCCGGAAAGGAATGCCGTTCTCTATAGCTAACAGCCAATCAGCTAAACTATCTTTCCCGCCAGAAACTGTGACTATATTGATTGTGTTATCAGCTAAGCATCGATCATCAATCGTCATTTGCGAGTATTCCTTTTAGAAAAGCCAGCGTTGCACTCATGACCAATGCGTTCGATTTGATAGCCCAATTCTGCAAAGCTGCTCGCTTCGCCTGTTAAAATATCGTGGAGAATCAGACCTGAGACGAGCTTAGGAATAGTTGGGTAGTAACCCACAACATCCAGCCATTCCTTGCCTTCGTTCTTCCCGGAGGTAGCGGTTTTCTTTTCCTGCAAAATAAATTGATAGCGGTCGCTGGTAATGACGTACTGGTTATTTATCTCGATGCGTATGCTCATTTTTACTTCCTGTTAAAAGTGGTTAATCCGCTCTACCGAAAATCGAGTTGTGTAACTTTTCCGACTCCTGACCTAATAACTCGATAATCTCGGTGCGATTAAGTTCTGACTTACTGATGTGCGCGATAAGACCGTCAAACTGAGAAGAGAAACGGGTCGCTGTGTCGCGCTGTGCTTCGCTTACTGCCTGCGCCAGAAGTACCGAATACATGCCCCGCTGCGCTGTATTTTGTTTTTGCATTTGCCTATCTCCAGACAAAAGGAGTCCCCACGCTGTAAGGCGCGTAATAAAACGAATCCAGATTAATTAATGTAAATACTGCTCAGGTTTTACCGAGGTTAAAATGGTTGGCGCGTACTCAAAAAGGCTAAACAGCTCTCGCAAAGCGCGGAATAGTTTGTCGCGCCAGTAGCAGTCCTCTTCGTTCAATCGCCAGTGCGGCATACTGAACTCTTGATCCGTAAGCCCGGCATGACGGAAAAGAGAACGTCTTTGACTAACAGTCAGACGGCTAATGAAGGTTGCCTTAGTCGAGCCATGCTGGCGAAACCGGCTGAATGCGAATCTCAGTTCATCCAGAGCGCAGACAAGACGCTCGCGATCGGCTTCGTCCATTTCTTCTAAGCACATGACCGAGTGACGCTGTTTTAGCTGTGCGTGAAAACAAACGGTCAGTCGTTCGCGCTCCATCATCTGATTGTAGAAATCACAAGTGTCCTGCCAGCGTGGCTGAGCCAGGTACTTACCGACCAGACCCCTAAGCGCCGCTGGTTGTTTCTGGATCACATCAAGAGTCATGACGGTCATAACCACAGCCCTCTTTTTTTGACCAGGCGGCGAAGCGTCTCAATAACGCCAGGCTTACGAGTACGGATGATGATGCCCTTACGGCCGCGTCCGTGAGTGATAGTGAAGTTCATCGGGCTAGGGCTTTCCCTGCGGAGTAACTGAGCAATGCAACGAGGCTCCTTTGTACGTTCAATATTCATTAACGTGGATCTCCTAAACCAAGCCACATTAGCCACCCTTCTCGAATCGCTTTCGGGCGGCTCTCATAAGCCATTTTCATGCCGTTGTTCCACGCAGGAAGATAAACCCAGTATTCCCCAGCTCTTCCACTTGTTGACTGCGGATCGGTCATCTCAACGATGGGTAATTTGCCCTTCTCAATCATCCCTTTGACAGCTGCAGGAGTTTTACCAATAAGACGCGCGAATTCCTGGTATGGAACGGCGTCGCTCGCACTATCAATGACCCTATTCATTTGTGAGTATTCCTCGTTAGTGTTTTAATTGCTCCCAATGGCTTTTAATTGCCATATTGGAGCCATTAACTTGCGATAACGAATTGAAGATTACTCTGTTATCGTTTTTCTATCAATAGTGGAGTGTTAATTACGATGATACCCGTCAATGAGAAGCTAGCCATCATGCGTGAGTCAGAACGTATGAATAGAAAAGAATTCAGTGACTTAACTGGCGTTCCATACAGCTCTCTTTCGAGTTACGAGAAGGGTGTAAAAGATATGGGCATACAGGCAGTGATGAAGATTTTGAACCATCCACAGTTCAAAAAATACACTATGTGGTTTATGACAGAGTCGATATCACCTGAAGCTGGGCAAATTGCACCGGCTCTCGCGCACTTTGGGCAGCAGACAACAACGTCACCCCACTCAGACCAGAAAACTGGCTAACCATTTACGGCGCTTATTTGTGCAGTAAATGCACGGTGAGTTTTTGTTATGTAAATCAGGAAATTGAAGTACGCAGTAACATCATCGGGAGGCTTTATGTCTGTTAAAAAGCTCGATGATGGTCGATATGAAGTGGACGTCAGACCTGCAGG
>NZ_JAZQNX010000012.1:0-7503 GCF_045627565.1 Lelliottia sp.
CACAGAACGACATGGCTACGATCCGACTTTTATCAGCAAGAAAGAGGGCATGACCAATATTATTGCGGCGGTACACGCGGCGCAAAATGGTTACAGTTATTTCCCGTTATCATTGCAGACGTTTATGGGCAGTCTTTCGTCTGAACAGGAAATGTTGCAGTCGCTGTCGAGCCAGGAAATTAAAGTGATGCGCTATATTTTGAACGGTGATGACAATATGAAAATCGCCTCGGAAATGTGCATCAGTAATAAAACCGTGAGCACCTATAAAAGCCGCTTAATGGAAAAGCTCAACTGCAAATCGCTGATGGAACTTTTCTCCTTTGCGCAACGTAATGCAATCGGGTAATACGATGATAACGCGGGCCATTATGGCGCTGTTTCTGCTTTTTATGGCGAGTGTTCCGGCGCAATCCGCTAGCCCTGAACCCGCGACGCTTCAGCTCGCCAGTGATAATCAGGTATTTACGCCTGCGCTGCCATTGGGGCATTACGATCTGCTGTGGCTGGCGGCAAAACGTTCCCTGACGATTGCGGTATACGGGCAGGAAACGCCACCGCTGAGCATGAATTCGACCACCGCGCGCTACCGGGGAATGAACGCGGATTATCTACTGATGATGGAAAACTCACTCCAAATCAAAGTGGTGATTAAGCATTACGCGGATCTCAGTGCAGCGTTAACCGCGCTCAAAACCGGTGAGGCGGATATAATTCTGACTTCGCCCGCCGGTGAAGCGGATCTGGATCCGGCGTTTGCCGCCTCACTGCCGCTGATCCGCGCGTATCCAACGCTGGTGACCCGCCAGGTGGATGTCATGAAGCCACTTTCCAACGACAAGGACGACGTGTCGGTTGCGATTAAGCAGGGTTATCCGTCCGAACAGTTTATTAAGATGATTTTCCCCAAGGCGCACATTACGTCTTATGCGGATAACTATCTGGCGCTGGCGTCGGTGGCCAATAACGAAAACGACTATTTCTTTGGTAATAATCTTACGTCCAGTTTTATTCTGGTTCGCGATTTTTATCAGTCGCTGGAAATGGTGAGATTCTGGCGTGAACCGCAGACCGGGAATCATTTCGTCGTACCGGCTGGTCAGAAACAACTGCTCGGTATTCTCGACACCTTTATCAGTTCCCTGACGGAACAAACCCATAAACAAATTGCCCAGTCGTGGGTCGATACCGGCAATATTTCATTTTTAAATAAAGCGATGAAACTGACGCTGCGGGAAGAGCGCTGGATTGCCAAACATCCGGTGCTGCGCGTGCTGATTAACCCTTATTACGCGCCCCTGAGTATGGTGGACGAGCATCAGGAAATTCGAGGTTTGCTCGGCGATATTCTGAATCTGATCCAGCTGCAAACCGGGCTGGTTTTTCAGCCGGTGATCGCCAATTCGAATACGGATATGGTTGATATCATGCGCAAAGGCGGTTGGGACGTGTTGCCGACGGCAACGTTCAGCGCCGAACGTGAAGAGGAAATGTTATTCACGCATCCGTTTATCGCCACACCTTTTGTGCTGGTGACGCGGGCGTCGTCGGAGCAAGACGATTTGCTTTCGCCCGGTTCAAAAGTGGCAATCCCGGCCTATCATCCGCTGACCGACAAACTCAAAATGAAATATCCGGGCGTGGAATGGGTGATTGCTGAAAACACCAGTACCGCGCTCAGTAAGCTGATGCTCGGCGATGTGGATGCGGTGGTGTCTACGCAGCTCGCGTCGCGGTTTATCATCGATCACTATTATCCGGGCACGATGAAATACACGCGCATTCCGGATGAGCCTTCGGCGCAAATCGCCTTTGCGGTCCCGAGGGAATCCTCTGAACTGCAAAGCATTCTGAATAAGGCGCTGGACGATATTCCGCCGAAAGAGATCCTGAATCTGGCCGGAAAATGGACCAAAGCGCCGGACGTGAAAATCGGCACCTGGAATCTGTACAACCGGCCTTTTTATCTGGTGATCGGGCTTGCAGTTTTATTGGTGATCACCAGCCTGCTGTGGGGAGTGTATTTGCTGCGTGCCATTGGGCGGGGCAAAGACGCGCAGGCGGCGCTGAATTACCAGCTTATTTTCAGCCAGACGTTGTCCAATTCCATTCCCGTGCCGGTTTACGTCATCACGCTAGAAGGTGAACTGGAAAGTTATAACAGTGCGTTCAGCGATTTCTTTATTCCGGAGTTGCGCGGCTCGATGAATTATTCCCTGTTTGACCGGCGCAGTCCGCTGGCGGACGTTTTCCATGCCATTCAACCGGATATTTTGCTCGGTCTTAAACCCGGTCATGTGCTCACGCATTCGCTGACGCTCAATAATGGCGGTGAAAATCGTCAGATCCTGCACTGGCTGACGCTGTGTCGGATGCCGGAAAACCGGCCTGCGATTTTGATTTGCGGCTGGCAGGACATCACGGAATCCCGCCAGCTGATGAAAGCGTTGCAGGTTGAGAAAGACAAAGCCATCGGTGCGAATCAGGCAAAAAGTCAGTTCCTGGCCAGCATGAGCCATGAAATCCGCACGCCGGTCAGCTCGATCATGGGCTTCCTGGAGCTGCTGACCACGCGTAAACAAAGCGCGGAGGAAACCAAAGAAGCTATTCAGCTGGCGTACAGTACGGCGCAAACCCTGATTGCGCTGATTGGCGACGTGCTGGATATGGAAAAAATTGAGTCAGGCAATTTCACGCTGACGCCGGAATGGGTCGATCTGGAGCCGGTGATTAACGCCACCGTCGCCAATTTTGAAGGGCTGGCGCGACAGAAAAACTTGCGTCTGACGGTCGATTGCCGCCTTGAAGACGGCAAAACGCTCTGGCTTGATCCGCAGGCGGTGAAGCAGGTGCTGTCGAATCTGCTGAGTAACGCCATCAAATTTACCGCCGAAGGCGGCGTGGATGTGATTGCCCACACGCAGGCGATAGGCGAAGAGCAGGTTTATCTCACGCTCAGCGTGCGTGACACCGGCGAGGGCATCAGTCATGACGAACAGCAGCAATTGTTTAAGCCGTTCAGCCAGACTGATGTGGGGAAACGCCAGATTGGATCCGGCCTCGGGCTGGTGATTTGCCGTGAAATGGTGGAGCGCATGGCAGGGCAGATCAGCATTACCAGCCAGCCGGGCATGGGAACCACCATGATGGTGACACTGGTCACGCAGGCCTCGGATAACGCGCCCGCAGTGCCGCTAATTGCCGAACAGGAAGCGACGCGCCCAGCTGCGCTGCGGATTGTGATTGCCGAAGATAACCCGACCAATCGTTTGTTGCTGCGCCGTCAGCTGGATATTCTCGGGTATCACGTTGATGAGGCCGATGACGGCCTGCATGCGCTGAACCTCATCAAAAATCAGGATTACGATCTGCTGATTACCGATCTGAACATGCCCAATATGGACGGCATCACGCTTACCCGGCGGGTGCGTGAGCTGAATCAGCACATGGTGATCTGGGGGCTGACCGCCAATGCGCAGACGGAAGAAAAAGAGCGCTGTCTGGCTGCGGGCATGAATTTATGCCTGTTCAAACCCATCGATCTGCAACAGCTCAAGGCCGCGCTCAGCGGCGTGAACATGCCGGCGGACGGGCCGCCGCTGGATGCGTTTATCGACATGCCCACGCTGGAAGCGCACAGCCTCGGTGATAAAAAACTGATGTGTCAGATGCTGGAACAGTCACGGATTGAAAACGACAAAGACGTGGCGGCCGCCGTTCAGGCGTTGGCGTGTGAAGACTGGGAACAGCTGCAACATCATCTGCACCGCATCAACGGCACGATGCAGCTTCTGGGCGCGACTGTTTTGTATGAACTTGCCGAAACGCTGGAAAATCAGCTGGCCGCCGGGCTGCATCCGCCTGCGCTGGAAAAAGGCGTGTTGCAGCTGGAGCAGCAAATTCAATCCCTGAATGCGGCCATTGAGGCCTATGCCCGCTCCATTCGTTATTAATGATGGAAACTCAGTAACGCGAAAATAAAGTCATCCATTGTGATGGATTTATTTTTATTTCACGCCGTGCTAGTTTCTGAATCAACGTATTTATCACGCTGTTAATATTGCACGTCCTACGCCTGTAGTCGCTGACCTTCATTAAAATAATCCCCCTCTCATGGAGCGGATATTTGTTTCTGCGTACTATCTTTCCATCAGCCACGGCAGGCTGAGATAAATGTGTTTAATCGAAATAACTATCTTTTAATGAAGGATTGAGTAATGAAAAAAATTATCGCCCTTGCGCCCGTCGCTCTGATTTTGGGTTTTGCTGGTAACGTTCAGGCTGCAACTCAGGCTGATGTCACCCTGCAAGGGAATATTGTAGAAACCACTTGCGAAGTGACTGCAAATAACGGAGCTGCAACACTGAACGTGGGTTCTTTTGCTAAAACTGAATTTACAGCGGCTAAACAACAAGTCGGCGAAGAGCCACTGGTTGTTACCCTGAAAAACTGTGCAGCTGAAGAAGAAGGCGCATTGCAGGTGAGCGGCGTTGTCGGCTCTGACAGCAACCTGTTCCTGAGCGACGTGACCCAGACTGCGGGCTTCATGCTGAAGCAGTCTGACAACATCACTCAGGTCACCAACGACACCAGCATCCCGGTTGTTGCTGATGAAGATGGCGCGCTGACCTATGCCTTCACCACCGGTATGGCGGTGATGGACACTGCAAACGTATTGCCAGGTGCTTACAACGCGCCAATCAAGATTTCTTACGTGAGCAACTAATAGCAACATCCCCGTTATTCCCGTGAATAACGGGGACGACGCGAAGAGTAAGAAAAGAGAGGCACTTCGCTGCCTCTCTTTCCCATTGAACGGACAGAGAATATTATGAAGTTTCATCACAAAGCAGGCGTTATTTTAAGCCTGAGTCTGTTTTTAATTCAGCCGGTATATGCAAGTATCAATATTGGTGCATCGCGTATTATTTTTTCCGCAAACGACAGCAGCCAGAGTGTTGACATTAATAACCGGTCGCCGAATCAACCTTACCTTATTAATGTCGGTATTTCAGACAGTCTTTCGACGAAATCAACCGACAGCGCATTTATGCCCGCGCCTGCGTTATTTCGCATCGAATCTGATTCGACCAATAAAATTCGTATTCTGAAGAAAACGAATTCGCTGCCGCGTGACCGTGAATCGGTATTTTATCTGAATATTATGGCGATCCCGACCGGGAAGTCAGGCCAGAATAATACCGGCAATAGCGTCGGCGGCACGCTTCAGGTAGCGACAGGGAATACCGTAAAACTCTTTTATCGCCCGGATAATTTGCCGATGACGCAAAAAGAGGCAATGGGTAAATTGCAGATTTCCCATACAGGCCAGGGCGTGAAGGTGCTGAACCCGACGCCTTATTATATTTCACTGAACAAGCTGATGATTGACGGCAAAAAAATCAAACTCGATGTCATCAAAGGCACCAGCATGGTGGCACCGTTTGCGGCCAACACGTATCCGGTGAGCGTCGGACAGGGCAAAGCCGAATGGGTGGCAATCAATGATTTTGGTGGCGTGGAGGCGTTCCGTGGCACCGTCAATTAAGCCGGTTTTACTGTGTTTCACGGCAGGGCTTGCGCTGATTTTGTCCGGCGCAGCGGCCGGTGCTGCCACTACCGAAATAAAGGCCAACATCGTGGACGGCAGCTGCCAGGTTTCGCTCGATAACGCCAGCCTCACCTTTGACCGCAAAGACACCACGCAATTTGCCACCGGCACGGCGCAAATTCTGCCGCTGGGCGTGAACCTCAACTGCGTGGAAATGCAGGGCAAAGCGCCGTCGCTGAGTGTGACCGGTGAATCGGCCGGGCTGACCGACACGCGCTTATTCCGTGCGGCCAGTTCAACGGCGAAATACGCCGGTTTTATGCTGAAAAAAGGCGCGCTCACCAGCCTGACGGATTTCTATAACGCGGCGGATACCGTCGCGCCGGGCGATACCGTGCTGATAAGCCAGGACGACGGCAACTCAGTGCAACCATTCTCCGTTGGCCTGGTGCGCAGCGCGGGCGACCCGATGCTGACGCAGGGCAACGTCAACGCCAGAATCACGTTCGCCTTCATTTTCCCTTAACGCTTTCAACAGACAAACCCGATGAAAAATATCAACATTTTATCAGGGCATTTATTTGCCCTGAGGGCGTCCCTTTGCCTGTGTCTGCCGGGGGTCGCGACCAGCGCCACGGCAGCAGACGTGCAATTCAGCGCGACTTTTCAGGCTCCGACCTGCCAGGTTTCGGCACCGGCGACGCTGGATTTCGGCGCGATGCTTTCGTCTGACATCCGGCAGGGCGTCAGTCTGGCAAATCCGTTACCGCTGGAAGTCAGGTTATCGCAGTGCGCCGGATTTATTGGCGCGGTGCAACGCCCCGGCGTCACGGTGACGGGCACGGGCGACAGTGCATCCGGCGATTTTCTGTTCCGGCAGGCTACGTCTCAGGCGGTGAATTACGGCGTGCGCATTGTGACGGCGTCGGGCGCGGTCGTGGCCAACAACACGTTCCTTCCTGCGATAGTGGACGCCGCCAGTTTTAACGGCGGCTCCACCAGCATTCCGCTCAAAGTGGCGCTGTCGTGTAGCAATCAGTGTACCAACGCCGCCACGAAATCCGGGTTGCTGAATGCCAGCGTCACGTTTGATTTTGTTTATCAGTGAGGTTCCCACCATGAAATTACTGTGTTTACTCGCGCACCGGACGGTGACCGTCGCCGCGCTTCTGGCGGCGCTGGTGCAGGGTGCCGCCGCTGAAGATGGCGGGATCAGCATCAGTCGGACGCGTGTGATTTTTCAGTCCACCGATAACGCGCAGACGGTGAACCTGCAAAACCACGGGACGTTGCCGTATCTGGTTCAGTCGGCAGTGTTCGCTACCCCGACCGGACGCGAGCCAGCGCCGTTTCTGACCACGCCGCCACTTTTCCGGCTTGAAGGCAACAGCAAGAACGCCGTGCGGATTTTGCGTAAAGGCGCTGCGGCGCTGCCCGACGATCGCGAATCGGTGTTTTATTTCACCGCGATTGCCGTGCCGTCGATGACGCAGCCGAAAGAGGCCGAAGACGCCTCTCTGACCGCGCGAATTTCCGTGGGCATTCAGAACACCATCAAACTGTTTTACCGCCCGGCCGGGCTGGCGATGTCGCAGGAAGAAGCCGCGGGGCGTTTAACGTTTCAACATCACAGCGGGCAGGTGCAGGTGAATAACTTGACGCCGTATTACCTGACGTTCTCGCGGCTTGCGTTTGATGCAGCTGACGTGGACGTAAGCCGCGGGATCATGATCGCACCATTTTCACAGTTAAGCGTACCGGCTTCGGGCGGCGTCCGTCAGGCGCAATGGACCGTGATTAATGACTATGGCGGCAACAGCGCGCTGTTCAAAGCGGCCGTGCAGGGCGGAGGAAAATCATGAAACCGGCATTAACCCTCTTCCTGTTTATGGCAGCCCTGTTCGCGGCACAGCCGTCCTTTGCCACGCCGGAAAAAACGTCCGGTTTTTCG
>NZ_JAZQNX010000013.1:0-4096 GCF_045627565.1 Lelliottia sp.
AATTGCTGCTGGTTTTAAAAGCCTGTTGCCACATGGAAAAAAATCACGCCCACAGTGCGATGATGATACTGGCATTATGATCGACGGTTGCGTAGCGCGACTGAGGCAGTATAAGCCGGAAGAATACGAGTTGATCATTGCTCACTTCGTTGTTGGGATTTCACTAAGGTCTATCGCTAAACGCCGGAAGTGCTCTGATGGGACAATCAGGAAGGAGTTGCAAACTGCATTAGGGTTTGTGATGGGCGTCTTGATTATGTGCTCAGTATAGCTTTAAGCGGTAGGCATCAACCTACCGCTTAACCCTCTAAATGATAGCTAAAGCAATCAATGGGGTGACACGAGAGCTGTTCATTGAGCCGTCGTGTATATACTGCATGGCAGAGCTTGTGGTTTTCTGCATAGCGGTGTTAACTTTTGTTTTCACCGTTATTTGGTTGATAGGTATTGCTAGGCGAGTAGATAAATCGTCTGCATAGGCATTCCGTATTTCAAATTTACTATGACCCTGAAGTTGTTGGATCCTGTCTACTACGCATAGTTTACATTGATCGCCATTGATAATTTTCAGCTCTAGGGCCCTTAAAGTTGCCTTTTCACGATATTGCTTGGCAAAATCTATATCTAAGTTTTCAACTTCTTGTTCGAGCTCATTTGCTGCATGTAAAGGAGCGGCACCGAAGAACGAGAACATTATGTAATCAAAAACCAAGGCCAATAATGACACACCTGAATCAAATACACTGGCGTGTATGAGATAACAATCAGTTTCTGAGGATAAATCAATATTAGAAATTTGAGTTATGTCGATTCTCTCAACTTTATAACCTGCATTAGTTATGTTTTCCTCTGCCATCGTAATTAGCGTATCGTTAATTTCGACGCACACAACTTTGCAGCCTCTTGATAAAAAGCTCATCGTACTATTGCCGTTGCCACAACCTATCTCTAGTACAGATGATGATTCCGAGATGTTCGATGAAATCCATGCGTAATCGTTAGCATTGTTATGGTCTTCGCTTGATTTACTCCACTCAGAGGCATATTCCTGCGGTGTCATTGCTGTCATGTCATTCTTTTTGAAATAAGTCACAATATATCCTTTATAATCAATTTTTTATTCCGAGAGAAATAATTCTAACGCGTACGCGAAAAAATATATACTGTGTTAAGAGTGGTCACTTAGACACGGACTTAAATCATATAGAGCCTCGCATCTGCGTGGCTTTTTTTTCGCTTCGAGAGCTACGCATTTGCGTGGCTTTTTTATTTTCTTAACACAGCACCCGCCAGTAACGCGAGGTGAGAGCATGTACCGAATGGACAAACTAACGACAGGCATTGCCTATGGCGCATCAGCAGGAAACGCCGGGTTCTGGATGTTCCAGGTGCTAGATAAAGTCAGTCCATCTCAATGGGCGGCAATTGGTGTCTTAGGTAGCCTGCTTTTCGGCTTGCTTACGTACCTGACAAATCTTTATTTCAAAATCAAAGAGGATCGGCGCAAAGCCGCGCGAGGTGAGTGATGGGAAACAGAGCGAAGCTTAGCGCTGCAATGATCTCCCTGATTGCTGCTGGCGCATCAGCACCGATTTTATTTGATCAGTTTATCAGTGAGAAAGAAGGTAATGCGCTCGTTGCTGTCGTCGATCCTGGCGGTGTCTGGTCATTGTGCCACGGTGTAACTGTCATTGATGGCAAGTCGGTCATCAAAGGCCAGCGAGCTACTGAGGCGCAGTGCAAGAAAGTGAATGCCATCGAGCGCGACAAGGCGCTTGCATGGGTGGACCGAAATATCAAAGTGCCGCTCACTGAACCGCAGAAAGTTGGCATCGCATCGTTTTGTCCTTACAACATCGGTCCTGGTAAATGCTACCCGTCGACGTTCTATCAGCGCATTAACGCTGGCGACGGTAAAGGCGCATGCGAAGCAATTCGCTGGTGGATTAAAGATGGTGGACGAGACTGCCGACTGACCAAAGGCCAGAAGAACGGCTGTTATGGTCAGGTCGAACGCCGTGACCAGGAAAGCGCGCTAACGTGCTGGGGGATAGACCATTGAGCCCAAGCATTATTTGTTTCATTGTTGCTGGAATACTGGCATGCCTCGGAATGACGGGGTGGGGATGGTTCCTCTTTGTTGGAGTAATTCTTCTATGAGCCGCCTCACTGCAATCATCTGCGTGGTTGTCATCTGCCTCCTGGTTTCGATGGCATGGGCGATTAACCACTATCGTGATAACGCCATCACCTACAGAGACCAGCGCGATAAGGCCACTGAGAAACTCAATCTGGCCAACGCAACTATCACTGACATGACAACCCGGCAGCGCGATGTTGCTGCACTGGATGCCAAATACACGAAGGAACTCGGCGATGCAAAAGCTGAAAATGATGCTCTGCAGCGCAAGCTTGATAATGGTGGTCGGGTGCACGTCAAAGGCAAGTGTCCAGTGCCAGCCACAGCCAAAACCGCCAGCACCTCCGGCATGGGCAATGATGAAACCATCGAACTCTCTGACGTTGCTGGACGAAACGTTCTCGGTATCCGATCCGGAATCATCAGTGACCAAACAGCATTGAGAACGCTGCAGGAATACATCACCACGCAGTGCCTGAAATAGAGCCTCGCAATAGCGGGGCTTTTTTAAACGTTAAAAAAGGTAAAGACGATGGATGAAGATGATCGTAAAGACCTGGAACTATGGTTTGGACTGTCATACGCAGCGTTCTGCGTAATGCCTCGTGTATTCATGGAGGCCATGCCAACTGAATGGCAAGAGAAGATGGCTCAACTGCTATTTGAGTATGACGACACGGTTAAAACGAATGTTTGCGGGATTCACAGCTGTTTTGTTACCGCCAAGGACAGCAATAACCGCTTTATGAAGATGCCAGAGGATATCCTCAACTATCGGCATCCACGGAGAGAATTCGTCGAATCATTCCTGAAGAAGTAGCCGTTACAAAGCTCATCTTCGGGTGGGTTTGATAATGTGATATCTAATTCATCAGAAACTATGGCCAGATGTTGATTCTTATTACTTAACCCTCATATATGAAAGGCAACAGTTCACTAATATCGAGGGTTTTATGTGGAAAACGTTTGAAGAAGCTATTCCAGAGCGCTCTGGATGGATTTTGTTGTCAACCAATAAAGGATTGGGTTATTCCCATTACGATAGGGATAAGAATGCTTTAGGGCAGGTCTATTTGTTCGGTGACGTTAATAATACGACCGAAAAGATTAAGCATTGGGCACCAATTGAAGACCAACCACAAGGTGACTACGACCCGAACTCTACAGGTTTTCAACGATTCGTGAAGTGATAACGCCGCCTCCGGGCGGCTTTTTATTGCCATTACGATGGGTATGCCTATCGCAAGCAAAATATCCCCTATCGCGGATAAAAATAAAATATCCCCGACAGGGGATAAACGGTAACAGCAGGCACTCAGTGAATGCCTGCTGTTAATTGCTCATTTCTCTTTAAGGCCCTTTTCAACAGCGAGCTCCATTAGGTCCTCGTACACACGGTCGAAAAGCGACATTGCGGTTCCGTAACCACCATTTTTAGCTGTTAGTGCGGAAATGATTTTTACCGTTTCAGAAAATACATATTTTTTTAACTCTTCTTCACTCACTTAAAAATCTCCATATCAATTGTTGAATTTTAGCTTTACCACAACTTTCTATTTTCATCGAACATATTAATTGCGCTTCGCACACGCACACCTAAGAGAGTCTTTGAGAGGTGAGCTTGGGTAATGCCGTTAGGTAGCGTTTACCTCTCGGGCGGTATTACCGTGCGGCAGGCTCACACCTAAAAGGAAACGCCCATGAGAATCACAGTATTGGATGATGATCCCGGAAGAAAGATAGACCCTCGCAAAGAGCGCTACGTGGTCCGAGTTGATGGGGAAGTAATTAAGACCGTCCATAGCGCAGATGATGAAAAAGGCGAGGTTATTGTTGCTGCTCTCGATCGTGACGGCTTCCTGGTTGTTGATAAAGGCGAAGTAAAGAGAAAAACCATTTACGGTGCAGTTGACATACAGCGCCTCGAATCATAACTGAGCGAAGGTGGTTCTTTTT
>NZ_JAZQNX010000014.1:0-67856 GCF_045627565.1 Lelliottia sp.
AACGGCCAGATAACGTCATTTTCATCATTCCCTTCGCGATGTGCCTTAACGTTGCGAGATAAGATCGGCCAGACGCTTCTGGCTGCCACTCAATGTTGAAGTGAGATCTTTGTTACCGACCGTCACGTCATGCACCATCGAACTGATGATCCCTGACCCCGTGACATCACCCATGCGGGTGAAGTTTTTATCCCCTACCGCGCCAAATACCTGAACATTCGGGAACTGGGCGATCAGTTCATAAGGCAACTGACCGAAGGCCTGTATCACCTCGTTATTCTTCCAGGTCGCAGTATCCACAACGCGCTTATTCACAGGTAAGGCCGCGCCGGGTGACATCATGACCCAATCTGCCGCGTTTTGGGCTTGTTCCATCCAGGCGATGAAAGTCTCCGCCGCTTTGGTTTCATCTTCAGTTTGACCATTGGTGATGGTGAGCGATGTCACCATGCCGTACACAGCCGATGATTTCTCCGTCGGCACAACAAACCCCAGATTGGCGGGGGTGCCCTCTTTGTATACCGCTGGAAGAATGTAGGTGGAGTAGATCGCCATCGGTGCAGAACCATTCATAAAGGCGTCTTTGATTTCCATGACATCGTTTGAACCAGGCATAGTTGTGGCTGCCAGCGCACGATAAAACCTCAGCGCCTTTGCCATTTCTGGTGTGTCAAGATCGACTGCCCCGTTGGCGTCAAAGACGTTTGCTCCACCCGAGAGTGCGAACTGAGAAAATGCCTGCTCGGTCATCACACTTTCTGCCGTCGGGAGCGCGATTCCGTAATGTTTTTTGGTCGGGTCAGTCAGCGTCTGGCTCGCCTTAAGTAACTCAGCCCAGGTATGGGGTTCCTGAATGCCCGCCGCTGCCAACACATCTTTGTGGTACCACACGCCAGATAACCAGGCGCTGACGGGTACTCCCGTCCACGCTTTACCATCCTCAGTGCGAACCACTCGTAGAATGCCGTCGTAGAAGGTATTTTCGTTGACCGTTTTCACCGTTTCAGCAATAGCATCGCGGTCGAGAAGCTGCTCTTTATCCATGACTTTGGCGTAGTCATGGCTCACCTCAATCACTTCGGGTAGCGCGCCCGTACGAGCAAGCGTAATGACTTTGGTGTTATACGCATCCTCTTCAACAGGAACCTGTTTGATTCGGATTAAAGGGTTCTCTTTCTCGAATCGTTCTATTAATTGAGAAATAACAGCTTGTCTCTCCTGCTCTACAGAAGAGTGCATAAATTCGATGGTCACAACGGTGTTATTGTCATCCCGACAGCCGGATAACAGGCCGCACGAAACCAGCGCCGACATCAGCACAATATTGGGAATCTTCATGTTTTTATTATTCCTTTAACAATGTTTAATCCACATCACCTGCCATGGATTGAGTGTCAGTAGATTATTGGTTATATTGGAACCTGTTAAGAGTTCCACTCCATAAGGTATATCGTCATAAAGAGTTTGCACTCTATTCTGAAAATTAAAAAAGGCTGTTAATTCCTCACCGTCCGCAGAGATTCGCGTCATTTTAAGTACGTGTTCATTTGGCATTGAGAAATTAGCTTTACTGTCTGGATGGAAGACGCGCTGTTGACGTCGAATAGCCATCATCCTGGTTAACGCATTATAAATCTTAGTGCGTAATTGAGTCGCATCTTCCAACTCTGCATCAATTTCCCCCGCCTGAAATTTACGACGATTTATCGCGCGGTTGTAGCCCAACCGTTCAACGCCATGATAATCATTGCGCGAGCCCAAAATACTTTGAATATAAATAGCCGGTACGCCGGGAAAACTTAATAACAGCGCATGGGCCAGCACAAATCTGGCGATACGTTCATTATCGTGACGATTTTGAGGCGTTAACGCATCCAAATACGTGACGTTAATTTCATATGGGCTACGTGTGCCATCAGGATTATTTTTCCAGTTGACTCTCGCACCTTCATTTTGCAATTTTTCGACCAGCGTCAGAATGTCTTCTTCCGGTAGAATACCGCGTAATGGGTTTAACCCTATACCGTCGTGGGAAGCGAGAAAGTTAAACCAGGTCGTCTCGGTTGAAGGCAACTCAAGCGTTTGCGCCCACTGGCAAAGCGCCTGCACATTTTCACTGTGAATGCTGTGGAGCACGAGTGGCGGCAATGAGAACTGATACACCATTTGCGCTTCATTTGACCCATCACCAAAATAGGAAATGTTGTCTTTGTGCGGGACGTTCGTTTCCGTGATGATCACCGTACCCGGCGCGACCGCTTCAGTGATAGCGCGGAATAACTGGATCAGCCGGTGTGTATTTTCCAGATGCAGACAGGTTGTGCCCGGCACTTTCCACATAAAGCCCACCGCATCAAGCCGGATGTAATCCGCCCCTTCAATGAGATAGTGCAGCAGGACATCAACCATGGCGATGAGGACCTGTGGACTGTCAAAGTTCAAATCAATCTGGTCATCACTGAACGTCGTCCATAAATGGCGGATTGAACCATCCGCTAGCGTAAACGGCGTTAAAAGCGGCAAGGCTCTGGGGGGCGTGACGGCGGATAAATCAGTATCGGGATCAACAGCAATAAAAAAGTCTTCAAATCCCGGCTTTTGATTCAAATAGTTTTCAAACCACTGACTTTTTGCCGACATATGATTACAGACAAAATCAAACATGAGATGGGTTGATTTTTTTAGTTCTGCTACATCTCCCCACTCACCAGTTTTCGCCGCAACTCGGTGATAATCCATAACAGAAAAACCATCGTCAGAAGACCATGGGTAAAACGGTAATAGATGGACATGCGAAAAGTAAGGTGACAGCCAACGATTATAGAATCGCGTCAATATCGGCAATGCGTTTTGGTCATTTTTTTGAAACTGATCGGCATACGTTATTAATACCACATCCTGCTCATCCCACTTCGATTTACGAGTGCCAGCAATAAGGTTCTTTGCGTTCTGAATATTTTCAGAAAGGATTTCACAGTGTCCTAAAGAAAATGACTCTCCGTAGATGAGTCTAATAAGTTGCTCTATTTTATCGTCCATTGAATCTTCCATGGTAGCGGTCCCACGAAAAGCAATTTACGCTTATGGAATTTTTATGTCAATGCAATCGGAGGGGTTAAAAGAGAGGAAAAATAGAGCATCAGTCAATAATGTGAGCTGTTGCAAAGAAAGGATGAAACTCGTGTTGTGTCGTACATAACGGAATTGCTGCTCTCTCGCAAAAGAAAGCAGCAATTAAATGTGAGATCAGGATAAATAGCGGCGTGAGAAACGGTTTGCCACTTTCTTCAACAATGGCTCCAGCGCAACGGCCAACAGCATTCTGACCGGTTTACGGGCGACCGTTTTCACCGCCCAGCCCGCTACGCCTGCCGGGCCATAACGTAATGCTGTCAGTAAAACGAATTTGCCTGCGAATTTCAGGCCGGGTTTCATTTTCTGACCGGCCTGTTGCCAGTTTGATTTCATGTTATTTATCTCAGTTAGAGCTGACGAAAACGACTTCTGAGCGTAAAGGTGTCCGAGGTGACATAACGTTCCATTTCGCGCAGACGTTTCTCCCCGGCGGCCAGTTCAGCATCCACGGTGTCCAGCAGATCGCTGCTCGTAGGCGCTTCATCTGAATAAAGCGCCCCGTCCGGGATAGGATCCAGAACAAAGGATAAAATGATGTAAGCCACCAAAGTAAAGAAGGCCAACCCAAAGAAAATCGACAGCACCGTTACGACGCGCACCAGCTTTACCGGAACATCCAGATAATGAGCCAGACCTGCGCAGACGCCGCGAACCATCCCCTGCTGGGGAATACGCCATAATTTTTTGTTCAGATTAAGTCCGGCCATTAGCCATTCCTCCAGTTCGGATGCTCTGCGTCGAGAATGTCTTCCAGTGTCTGGATACGCTCGCGCATTTTTTTCGCCTCGTCGGTGAGCTGCATCAGGCGTTGCTGTTCACTTTGTGACAGATCGCCCCGAGCTGAACGGTTGCTGTAATGCAGCCATAACCAGATCGGCAGGACGAAAAGCACGAAAATGGTCAGGGGAATAGCCAGAAATAGCGCACTCATATGTACTCCTTGTCTTACGATGCGTTGCGGCACGCCAGGGTGCCGCTTCAATTATTATTGGTTATCTTGCTTCATTTTTGCTTTGAGCGCGGCCAGTTGCTCACCGATCGCATCATCCGCTTTCAGTTCAGCAAATTCCTGATCCAGCGTTTTCTGTTTGCCAAAGCTGTGGCTTTCGGCTTCCGCTTCCATGTGATCGATACGGCGTTCGAAAGATTCAAAACGCGCCATCGCTTCATCAATTTTGCCGCTATCAAGCTGACGACGAACATCACGAGACGAGTTAGCCGCCTGATGACGCAGCGTGAGCGCCTGCTGGCGAGCGCGCGTTTCGCTGAGTTTATTTTCCAGTTCCGCGATCTCTTTCTTCATGCGGGTCAATGTTTCATCCACCAGCGTGATTTCTTGCTCGAGCGTAGCAACGATATCGGTGAGCTTTTGCTTTTCAATCAGGGCTGACCGCGCCAGATCGTCTTTCTCTTTACGCAGCGCCAGCTCGGCCTTCTCTTGCCATTCGCTTTGCTGCGCGGTGGCCTGCTCAATACGGCGAGACAGCTGTTTCTTTTCGGCCAGCGCACGGGCTGAGGTAGAGCGCACTTCAACCAGCGTGTCTTCCATTTCCTGAATCATCAAACGCACCAGCTTTTGCGGGTCTTCTGCTTTTTCAAGCAGCGAGTTGATGTTGGCGTTCACGATGTCGGCAAAACGAGAAAAAATACCCATAATTCGAATCCTCACATTTCATGTGTCTGTTATCGGGCGATGCCCTGCTGAACAGATAATACAAATGCCGTGCCAACTTTCTATCTTATTGATTTGTGTGATTGTGGTTGATTTTACCGCAACGAGAACCTACTCTCACCTGGTGAATATCGCTAACGAGTGGTTAATTTCATCATGACTGAATACAAAGACAATTTGCTGGGTGAGGCCAACAGTTTTCTGGAGATGCTGGAACAGGTGTCGCGGCTCGCACCGCTCAATAAGCCGGTATTGATTATTGGTGAACGTGGGACAGGTAAAGAGCTGATCGCCAACCGCCTGCACTTCCTGTCTGGGCGTTGGGACGGTCCGTTTATTTCGCTCAACTGTGCAGCGCTCAACGAGAACTTGCTGGATTCTGAATTGTTCGGCCATGAAGCGGGCGCGTTTACGGGTGCGCAAAAGCGCCATCCTGGGCGTTTCGAGCGTGCGGATGGGGGGACGCTGTTCCTCGATGAGCTGGCCACCGCACCGATGCTGGTTCAGGAAAAACTACTGCGAGTGATTGAGTACGGTGAACTGGAGCGCGTGGGCGGAAGCCAGCCACTGCAGGTGAATGTCCGCCTGGTTTGTGCGACAAACGCCAATCTGCCGGAAATGGTGGCGGAGGAAAAATTCCGTGCTGACCTGCTGGACAGGCTGGCCTTTGATGTTGTCCAGTTGCCACCGCTGCGCGAGCGAAGTGGCGATATCATGCTTCTGGCAGAGCAGTTTGCGATTCAGATGTGTCGCGAATTAGGTCTGCCGCTTTTCGCCGGATTTAGCGACTATGCACGCGAAACGCTGCTCAGTTACGCCTGGCCCGGGAATATTCGTGAACTGAAGAACGTGGTTGAGCGCTCTGTTTACCGCCATGCCAGCAGCGAAACTGAGCTGGACACTATCATCATCGATCCCTTCCACCGCAATGTTCCCGCCAAACCTAAACCATCGCTTAATACGGATGCGCCTGCTTTGCCGCTTGACTTGCGACAGTTCCAGCATGTTCAGGAACAGCAACTGCTGGAACACAGCCTTAAAACAGCAAAATATAACCAGAAACAAGCAGCTGAACTGCTGGGTCTGTCCTACCATCAATTAAGGGCATTGCTCAAAAAGCATCAAATGCGCTGACATTATCAGCACTTACCCGCAGACATTTTTACGTAGCTGGGGTAAGTGCGATACACTTTGCAGATCGAATCTAAAAACCTTAAAAATTATGCGTCTGGTTTCATCGTCCCTGATTGCACTCGGTCTGTTTAGCCGCCTGGTCTTTGCTGCGCCTGAACCGACTACGCCTCCTGATATTCGCGACAGTGGTTTTGTCTATTGTGTGAGCGGGCAAGTCGACACGTTCAACCCGCAAAAGGCCGGTAGTGGCCTGATCGTCGACACCCTGGCCGCTCAGCTTTACGATCGTCTGCTTGATGTCGATCCCTATACGTATCGTCTGGTTTCAGAGCTGGCCGACAGCTGGGAGGTGCTGGATAACGGCGCGACTTACCGTTTCCATCTGCGCAATGACGTCGCATTTCAATCGACGCCCTGGTTTAAACCCACGCGTAAATTGAACGCCGATGATGTGGTGTTTACCTTCCAGCGCATTTTTAATCGCAATCATCCGTGGCATAACGTTAACGGCGGAAGCTTCCCCTACTTTGACAGTCTGCAGTTTGCTGACACGGTCAAAAACGTGCGCAAACTGGATAATCACACGGTTGAATTTAACCTCACGCGCCCCGACGCCTCTTTTTTGTGGCATCTGGCGACGCACTACGCGTCTGTGATGTCGGCTGAATATGCTGCGCAATTGACGAAGCAGGATCATCAGGAATTACTCGACCGCCAGCCGGTCGGCACAGGTCCCTTCCAGTTGGCAGAATATCGTGCCGGTCAATACATTCGCCTGCAACGCCATGAACATTTCTGGCGCGGTACGCCGTTAATGCCGCAAGTGGTGGTGGATCTGGGGTCTGGTGGTACGGGTCGATTGTCTAAACTGCTTACCGGGGAGTGCGATGTGCTCGCCTGGCCGGCCGCCAGCCAGTTGACCAGCCTGCGCGACGATCCGCGCCTGCGTTTGACCTTGCGTCCAGGCATGAACATTGCCTATCTGGCGTTTAATACCGATAAACCGCCGATGAATAATCCCGCGGTTCGTCACGCCCTGGCGCTTGCTATTAATAATCAACGTCTGATGCAGTCGATCTATTACGGCACAGCCGAGACCGCTGCCTCTATTTTGCCACGCGCGTCCTGGGCCTATGATAGCGACGCAAAAGTGACTGAGTACGATCCTGCAAAAGCGCGCGAACAGCTTAAAGCACTGGGTGCCGATAATCTCACGCTGCAACTTTGGGTCCCGACCAGTTCACAGGCGTGGAACCCGAGTCCCTTAAAAACTGCGGAGCTGATTCAGGCAGATATGGCACAGGTGGGCGTTAAAGTGGTGATCGTTCCCGTCGAAGGACGTTTCCAGGAGGCGCGATTAATGGACATGAATCATGATCTGACGCTGTCCGGCTGGTCTACGGACAGTAACGATCCCGACAGTTTCTTCCGCCCACTTTTAAGCTGCGCGGCCATTCGCTCACAAACTAACTTTGCGCACTGGTGTAACCGGGAGTTTGACGCGGTTCTGCAAAAAGCGTTGTCCTCTCAGCAACTGGCATCGCGCATTGAAGCTTACGATGAAGCGCAGAATATCCTGGCCAAAGAGTTACCGGTGCTGCCGTTAGCTTCTTCGCTGCGCCTGCAAGCCTATCGCTACGACATTAAAGGCCTGGTGCTCAGCCCCTTCGGCAACGCCTCGTTTGCAGGCGTATCGCGTGAGAAAAAGGATGAGGTGAAAAAACCATGATTATTTTTACCTTACGTCGTTTATTGCTCCTGGCGATTACGTTGTTCCTTCTGACGTTTGTCGGCTTTAGCCTGAGCTATTTTACGCCGCATGCGCCGCTGCAGGGTTCGTCGCTGTGGGATGGCTGGCTGTTCTGGTTTAACGGCGTGTTGCACTGGGACTTTGGCGTTTCCAGCATTAACGGTCAGTTGATTTCCCAACAGCTCAAAGAAGTTTTCCCGGCCACGATGGAGCTGTGCATTCTGGCGTTTGGTTTTGCTCTGATGGTGGGGATCCCGGTCGGCATGCTGGCGGGGATCACGCGCAATAAATGGCAAGACAAATTGATCAGCGCGATCGCCCTGCTCGGCTTTTCGATTCCCGTATTTTGGCTGGCGCTACTGCTCACGTTGTTCTTCTCGCTCACGCTCGGCTGGCTGCCGGTGTCGGGGCGTTTTGATCTGCTTTATAACGTGAAAACCGTCACGGGCTTCGCAATTATTGATGCCTGGCTTTCGGATTCCATCTGGCGTCATGAAATGATCATTAGCACGCTGCGACACATGGTATTGCCGGTGTTGACGCTGGCCGTTGCGCCCACGACGGAAGTCATCCGCCTGATGCGTACCAGCACGATTGAGGTCTTTGATCAGAACTATGTTAAAGCGGCCGCTACGCGCGGTTTATCACGACTCACCATTTTGCGTCGTCACGTTTTACACAACGCGCTCCCGCCGGTCATTCCAAAACTGGGGCTGCAATTTTCTACCATGCTGACGCTGGCGATGATTACCGAAATGGTCTTTAGCTGGCCGGGACTTGGGCGTTGGATGATAAACGCGATCCGCCAGCAGGACTACGCGGCTATTTCTGCGGGGGTGATGGTGATAGGTTCGCTGGTGATCATCGTCAACGTGATTTCCGATATTCTGGGCGCTATGGCTAACCCGCTGAAACATAAGGAATGGTATGCCTTACGATAGCGTATACAGTGAAAAACGTGCTCCCGGTGTGGTGCGCACCGTGTGGCGCAAATTTTATGGCGACACCACGGCGATGATCGGCCTTTACGGTTGCGGTGGTCTGGCGTTGCTGTGCATATTTGGCGCGTGGTTTGCCCCTTATGGGCTCGATCAGCAGTTCCTTGGTTATCAGCTGCTGCCCCCTTCATGGTCGCGTTATGGCGAAGTTTCCTTCTTCCTCGGGACCGACGATTTAGGCCGCGATGTGTTAAGCCGCCTGTTGAGCGGCGCAGCCCCGACGGTTGGCGGCGCGTTTGTTGTGACGTTTGCCGCCACCGTATTTGGTCTGGCACTCGGGATTTTTGCCGGGGCGACGCACGGCCTGCGCTCGGCAGTACTGAATCATATTCTGGATACGCTGCTGTCGATCCCGTCGCTGCTGCTGGCCATTATTGTGGTCGCCTTTGCCGGACCACATCTTACTCATGCCATGTTTGCCGTCTGGCTGGCGCTACTCCCGCGCATGGTGCGCTCGGTTTATAGCCTGGTACATGACGAGCTGGAGAAAGAGTATGTGGTCGCGGCTCGCCTCGACGGCGCAACGACAATGAACATTTTGTGGTTTGCAGTGATGCCGAACATTGCCTCTGGACTGGTAACGGAAATTACGCGTGCGCTTTCGATGGCAATTCTGGATATCGCCGCGCTCGGTTTTCTCGATCTTGGCGCGCAACTCCCCTCCCCGGAATGGGGCGCGATGCTCGGCGACGCGCTGGAATTAATTTATGTTGCGCCGTGGACGGTGATGCTGCCAGGTGCTGCAATTATGGTGAGCGTGCTGCTGATTAACCTGCTGGGCGATGGTATTCGCCGCGCAATCAATGCGGGGGTGCAATAATGCCGTTACTGGATATCCGCAATCTCACTATCGAATTCAAAACTTCCGAAGGCTGGGTGAAAGCCGTAGACCGCGTGAGCATTACGCTGGCTGAAGGTGAAATCCGCGGGCTGGTGGGTGAATCTGGCTCGGGTAAAAGTCTTATCGCCAAAGCCATTTGTGGCGTCGCAAAGGATAACTGGCGCGTGACAGCAGACCGCATGCGGTTTGACGATATCGATTTGTTACGATTATCACCGCGCGAGCGCCGCAAGCTGGTGGGTCACAACGTGTCGATGATCTTCCAGGAGCCACAATCCTGTCTCGATCCTTCGGAACGTGTCGGCAAACAGTTGATGCAGAATATTCCAGGATGGACCTATAAAGGCCGCTGGTGGCAGCGCGTCGGCTGGCGTAAACGACGCGCCATTGAGCTATTGCACCGCGTCGGGATTAAAGATCACAAAGACGCAATGCGCAGTTTCCCGTATGAATTGACCGACGGCGAGTGCCAGAAGGTGATGATCGCCATTGCGCTGGCCAATCAGCCACGCATGCTGATTGCCGATGAACCGACAAACGCCATGGAACCAACTACCCAGGCGCAGATTTTCCGCCTGCTGACGCGCCTTAATCAGAACAACAACACTACCATTTTGTTGATTAGCCACGATCTGCAAATGCTGAGCAAATGGGCGGATAAAATTGACGTGATGTACTGCGGGCAGACGGTAGAAACCGCCGTCAGTGAAGATCTGGTGTATGCCCCGCATCATCCGTATACCCAGGCGCTGATCCGCGCGATTCCTGATTTTGGCAGCGCGATGCCGCATAAAAGCCGTCTGAATACGTTACCGGGCGCGATTCCGTTGCTGGAATCGCTGCCGATTGGCTGTCGACTGGGCCCCCGCTGCCCTTACGCACAGCGCAAATGCATTGAAACGCCTCGATTAACGGGTGCTAAAACGCATCTTTTTGCCTGTCATTTCCCGCTGAACATGGAGAGAGAGTGAAATGGTCGAAACATTGCTTGAAGTACGCAATCTCAGTAAGACCTTTCGCTATCGCACTGGCCTGTTTCATAAACAAACGGTCGAGGCGGTAAAACCGCTCAGCTTTACCCTGCGCGAAAAGCAAACGCTGGCCATTATCGGCGAGAACGGTTCCGGTAAATCGACGCTGGCGAAAATGCTCGCTGGCATGGTTGAACCGAGCGCAGGCGATGTGCTGATCGACGATCACTTTTTGTCGTTTGGTGACTATTCGTTTCGCAGTCAGCGCATTCGTATGATTTTCCAGGATCCGTCAACATCACTGAATCCGCGACAGCGTATTTCGCAAATCCTCGATTTCCCCCTGCGGCTGAATACCGATCTGGAACCCGAGGCGCGGCGCAAGCGCATCATTGAAACGCTGCGGATGGTGGGTTTGCTGCCCGACCACGTCAGCTATTATCCGCACATGCTGGCACCTGGGCAGAAACAGCGTCTGGGGCTTGCACGTGCGCTTATCCTGCGCCCGAAGGTGATTATCGCCGACGAAGCGCTGGCCTCGCTGGATATGTCGATGCGTTCGCAACTGATCAACCTGATGCTGGAGTTGCAGGAGAAACAAGGTATTTCTTATATCTATGTGACACAGCACCTGGGAATGATGAAACATATCAGCGACCAGGTTCTGGTGATGCACCACGGTGAAGTGGTCGAACGCGGAAGTACCGCCGATGTGTTGGCTTCCCCGCTTCACGATCTGACGAAACGACTGATTGCCGGTCATTTTGGTGAAGCCTTAACGGCTGATGCATGGCGGAAAGATAAATAAACATTGGCGGGATATTCCCGCCTTTACTATTTTGAATCGTCAGATAAAGTGACTGCAGCAAAAAAGATATTCGCTGTTTAAACGTCGCATCAGGCTATATCCATTCTGACTCCGCGTGGCCATTCGATGATTCAATAGTTTTAAAGTGGTTTTTCGGATTCACTGTGATGGTGTGACATGAATATTTTTAGAGATAATTAATAAGTTGTCTAACTTTATTAATTGTGAACATAAAAATGAATTCATCTCCACTTAACCCCGTTCTCTTTTTATCTTCAATTGAAAAACCTCAGGATCATATTTTACGTTTAATCTTGACGTTGCCCCCCATTCGCAGCTGGTACCCGCTGATAAACTCCCGACACTCGACTTTGTCAGAACAAATACGAAACTGTGTTATTTGCTGGAAGAAGGTCATGTGATCATCAATCGCAGAGATGATGGCATGACGCTCAACACAGAATCAGCCCCTTTTGTCTTTGGATTTACATTAAACAGCAATCTGCATCCACGGCTGTGTATCCGGCCTTCACCAGACGCCGTGCTTCGTCGACTGTCACTCGAAAATGCGATTCAAATTATCGAACGAGAGTCGCTGTGGGAACCACTCACCCAACTGCTTATCTTCATCTCAGCATGCCTGTTCATACACTGTACACGGCTGTCACAATCAGGAATGTATGAAACGGTTCGCTCGCTTCTATTCTAATTGAACTGATAAATGAGTCGCCGAAAATCCGTCAAGCTGAATCAACATATAATTACATTCAAAACAGATGCTTACTCTCACGAAGCGGGATTATGTCCATTCTGGCAACGCTTCGTGCGCATGGACACACTGAGTTAGAGAACGGTAGGCTTATTAAAATCAATAATTTACCGGGAAAATTATGATGTAAGTCAGTCTTTTCATACTGCTTTGCATACATTGTAAATTTCACTCTATTTACCTACTCTTATCATTATATGTTTTTTAGGTTTAATATTTATGGACGGAAAATCTTTGGATACGCCTGTATTAAACCAACCATTCCCATGGGCCAAACAGTTGGTAGAATCTTTGACGCCATTTGCGCCAATACGTTCTTATCGTAAAGGTATCCGGTTGGGGCTCATTGAGAACGGTGTTCATGTGTGCCGTATTATTCATTCCGGCACAAGTGAAGTTCATCGTTCTTCATATGGCCTGCTGATTTTCCCGCCCCAGGAATTCTTGGCCTGGGCGTTCATGACGCGTTTATTGTGACGGCTGAAACGAGCAAAGTCTCCACGCTGACAGTCGAAGAACTGCAACGGCACATCCCGGAGAATGGTCTTTGGGAAGTGGCTGCCCAACACAGGATGGTCGTGACAAATAAGCTTTACTCTTACAGTAAGCAGTTGAGCGCGCCCACTGCGTATGAAGTGATTCGTAACCAGCTAAGGGAACTGAGTCACGAACCCGCTCACTTTCGTGAACACGTCACGATTGAACGTTATATCCGTGATAAAACGCATCTCTCCCGAAGCAGCATAATGAAAATCCTGGCTGAGTTAAAACGGGCGGGTATATCGTCATTAAGGACGGGCGGTTATGCGAGATTAAGCATCTGCCTGGTAAATACTGATTGCGTCGCGGGAGGTTGGATCAGTTCAGATTCTTTCTACTGGTATCATCCTGGCGTATTATGTCGTTCTCTTAAAAGCTGCAACCTGAGGGCTCTTTTGAAATTCAGGTGACATTTCATCTGCATAGTGGGCTATAATTCTGCCCTGCTATCTATTTATTCTGGCTATGTGATTTCTAACTATATGAATACAAAGCCAAAGTAAGCAATGACTATAAGGATCAAAGCTATGGGTTTTCTTTCCGGTAAGCGCATTCTGGTAACTGGCGTCGCCAGCAAACTGTCCATCGCCTACGGCATCGCACAGGCTATGCACCGCGAAGGCGCTGAACTGGCGTTCACCTACCAGAACGACAAGCTGAAAGGCCGCGTTGAAGAGTTCGCCGCGCAGCTGGGTTCAAGCATCATTCTGGAATGCGACGTTGCTCAAGACGAAAGCATTGACGGTATGTTCGCTGAACTGGCAAAAGTATGGCCAAAATTCGACGGTTTCGTTCACTCAATCGGTTTCGCACCGGGCGATCAGCTGGACGGCGACTATGTGAATGCGGTAACCCGTGAAGGCTTCAAAATCGCTCACGACATCAGCTCTTACAGCTTCGTGGCCATGGCAAAAGCGTGCCGCACCATGCTGAATCCAGGCTCTGCTCTGCTGACTCTGTCCTACCTGGGCGCTGAGCGTGCTATCCCTAACTATAACGTTATGGGTCTGGCTAAAGCATCTCTGGAAGCAAACGTGCGCTATATGGCGAACGCAATGGGTCCAGAAGGCGTGCGTGTTAACGGTATTTCTGCCGGTCCAATCCGTACTCTGGCGGCTTCCGGTATCAAAGATTTCCGTAAAATGCTGGCGCATTGCGAAGCGGTTACCCCGATTCGTCGTACCGTCACCATCGAAGACGTGGGTAACTCTGCGGCATTCCTGTGCTCTGACCTCTCTGCTGGCATCTCCGGCGAAGTGGTTCACGTTGACGGCGGTTTCAACATCGCGGCAATGAACGAGCTGGAAATTAAATAAACATTTTACTCTCTTCCCTCCCGGGAAGAGAGTTTCCCCCTGTTTTGTTCCTGTAAATTCCTCGTTTTGCCTCTCGTTATTCCGTTCTGCTATTTGTTATCACCTAACAATATTTTTCCGCTCGTAAGCCATGCGCCAGGATATTGATTGCCATTTGAGATCAAGGAACGCACATGGAACAACGCCGTTTTTCCGGCAAAGGCCACTGGTATCACGAAACCCAGACAAATCATTGTCCGGATGACGTTCTCCCGCTGGTTCCCGAGGCCGCTAATGTCGCCGACCGTTTTTTGCTCGATTTAGCGTTACCGAACGAGATTGTGACGCACTGTGAAAGCTGGTTAACCCCATCGCTGGTTTTACGCGATCGGCTTTTCCCTCGCCAGGTTAATCTGAGTCGTCTTCATACGCTCAGCGCTTACGATCGTTTAAGCACTGCGCTAACGGTTGCCCAGGCGTGTGGGGTGCAGCGCTTATGTAATCATTACGCCGCCCTTCTGGCTCCTCTTCCAGGGCCGGACTCTTCGCGTGAAAGCAATCAACGTCTCGCCCAAATTACCCAATATGCTCGCCAGCTTGCTTGCTCACCTGACGTGATCGATTCCAGGGCGCAGCTGCAGCTTGATGAAGTGGGCCTGACGACTTACGACGTTATTCTGATCAATCAAATCATCGGTTTTATCGGTTTTCAGGCGCGCGTGGTTGCCGCGTTTCAGGCGTTGCTCGGACATCCGGTGCGTTGGTTGCCGGGCCATCACATTCCCCCTCATGCTCAAATCGATGATATCAACATGAGCGAGTGGGCATCGATTATCCCGGGCGTAGAGTTACGCTACGCGAGCGCGCAGCAGCTGGAATCGCTTGCTCGCTGGCAATCAGAAGTCTGTCTCGGCGATCTCGCGCCAGTGCTGTGCCACGACCCCGCATTACTGGATTGCTTAGGTGAGATTTTGACAAGCGGCATTAAGGATTTACCAGTGCACTACGCAAACCACCCGTCACTCCTTGGTGCTGTGGACTTACTCACACGCTCGCCCGACCGCTTCAGCGCCGCGCAACTGACACCGCTGATTGATGATGGGATTCCGGCTGCGGATGCCATTAATTTGCTCGCCTGGACCGCTTTTTGCGGGTGGCTTAACCGCCTGAAAATCGCGTTGCGCGCGGGCGAATAACCTTACTGATTACCTAAAGAGCGCTTGCTGTACCAGGCAGAATCGCGTAAAACTGTCAGCCGCTCAATGGCCACGAAAATAGAACACTATGCTTCAGGACAACCCGCTGCTAGCGCAGCTTAAACAGCAACTGCATTCCCAGACGCCGCGTGCAGAAGGGGTCGTAAAAGCCACGGAAAAAGGCTTTGGCTTCCTGGAAGTCGACGCGCAGAAAAGCTACTTCATCCCGCCTCCGCAGATGAAGAAAGTGATGCACGGCGATCGTGTGACGGCGGTTATTCACACTCAAAAGGATCGTGAAACTGCCGAGCCAGAAGAACTTATCGAGCCTTTCCTGACCCGCTTTGTTGGGAAGGTCCACAAAAAAGACGACCGTCTTTCTATTGTTCCAGATCATCCCCTGCTGAAAGATGCGATTCCTTGCCGTGCAGATCGCAACTGCGAGCACGATTTCAAAGAAGGCGACTGGGCCGTTGCCCAGATGCGTCGCCATCCCCTGAAAGGTGATCGCGGTTTCTATGCCGATCTGACCCATTTTATTACCTACAGCGACGACCATTTCGTCCCGTGGTGGGTGACGCTTGCGCGTCATAACCTGGAAAAAGAAGCGCCAAACGGCGTGGCGACCGAAATGCTGGACGAAGGTCTCGAGCGTCGCGATCTGACGGCACAGAACTTTGTCACCATCGACAGCGCCAGCACGCAGGATATGGATGATGCGCTGTATGTCGAAGAAGGCGCTGACGGCAAACTGCATTTGACCGTGGCGATTGCCGATCCGACCGCCTGGATTGCAGAAGGCAGCAAGCTCGACGATTCGGCGAAAGTCCGTGCGTTTACGAACTATCTGCCGGGCTTTAACATCCCAATGCTGCCTCGTGAGCTGTCTGACGATCTCTGCTCGCTTCGTCCGAATCAGGTTCGCCCGGTTCTCGCCTGCCGTATGACCATCGCAGTAGATGGCACGATTGAAGATGACATCGAATTTTTCGCTGCCACTATCGAATCTAAAGCCAAACTGGCCTACGACGATGTTTCTAATTGGCTGGAAGGGGCAGGCAATTGGAAACCAGAGAGCGAAGCTGTTGCACAGCAAATCACGCTGCTGCAACGCGTGTGTATGAGTCGTGGCGAATGGCGTAAAACTCATGCGCTGGTCTTCAAGGATCGCCCTGATTATCGCTTCGTTCTGGGCGAAAAAGGGGAAGTACTGGACATCGTTGCCGAACCGCGCCGCATCGCCAACCGCATTGTGGAAGAGTCGATGATTGCTGCCAACATTTGTGCGGCGCGTGTTCTGCGCGACAAATTAGGCTTTGGCATCTACAACGTGCATACCGGTTTTGACCCAGCCAACACCGAAGCGCTGGCTGCCCTGCTCAAAACGCACGATGTCCACGTCGATCCGCAGGAAGTGCTGACTCTGGAAGGATTCTGCAAACTTCGTCGTGAACTTGACGCGCAACCGTCAGGTTTCCTCGACAGCCGCATTCGTCGCTTCCAGTCGTATGCTGAAATCAGCACCGAACCGGGCCCGCACTTTGGTTTAGGCCTTGAAGCGTACGCGACATGGACTTCCCCAATCCGTAAATACGGCGACATGGTTAACCATCGTCTGCTGAAAGCGATTGTGAAAGGCGAAACCATTGCGCGTCCGCAGGATGAAGCCACTGTACAGATGGCTGAGCGCCGCCGCCTGAACCGCATGGCTGAACGTGATGTCGGCGACTGGCTGTATGCGCGCTTCCTGAGTGATAAAGCCGGTACTGATACCCGTTTTGCAGCGGAGATTATTGATATCAGCCGTGGCGGTATGCGTGTCCGCCTGGTGGATAATGGTGCTGTTGCCTTTATTCCTGCGCCTTTCCTGCATGCGGTCCGCGATGAACTGGTGTGTAGCCAGGAAAACGGTTCTGTGCAGATCAAAGGTGAAACGGTTTACAAGGTCACAGATGTGATTGATGTGAACATTGCGGAAGTCCGTATGGAAACCCGCAGCATTATCGCGCGCCCTGTCGTCTGATAACGTTTAAATGTCGGCTGTTTCCTTTCTGGAATAGCCGACATTTTTATTTCCCCCTAAATTCCGCACGCATCACTCTTTGTTAATATTTTCCTCTCGAACCCCGCAAAACTATCACTATTATCTACAGTAAAAGAAAACCGTCGTCTTACGTGAAGGGAATTTTTACCCACTTATATCCTTTTTAGCGTTTCTCGTTTTATTATAAGAATTCAGGGAAAAACAATAAGTTCACTTCGGTTATGCCGCTGCATTACTACGGAAAAGTCGCATGCAGATGCATAATTTTGCGCTATTAAGCAGGTACTGGAGAAAGCATGATTGACGATATGGAGCAAAATTTGCTGTTTCGTTACATAGGCACCCACAGTCCCTGGTGGCGGTTGGCAGCGGACAGCAATGCTCTGCATCTGGCCGCAAGCGAAAATGCTGATATCACGCAAGTGGTCGCCCTGAGTGATGAGCAAGCCGACATTGTTCGTCAGTTGACGGTAATCACCTCCAGCGTCACTATGACCCTTTCTTTGTATGGTGTTGATGTCCCGCTCCATCTCGTGGGCCGCAAAATCAATAAAAAAGAGTGGGCAGGCACCGCTTCAGCGTGGAATGACACCCCTTCTGTCGCGCGCGATCTGGTACAAAGCTTGTCCTTCGCCGAACAGGTGGTATCCGAAGCGAACTCCGTCATTGTTATCCTGGATCAGCACGGTAATATTCAGCGTTTCAATCGTTTGAGTGAAGAATATACGGGCCTGAAAGAACAGGAAGTCATCGGACAAAACGTTTTTAAACTGTTCATGAGCCGCAGTGAAGCGGCCGCCTCTAAGCGCAACATCTCGGGTTTTTTCCGTAACGGCAGTTCGTATGAAGTGGAGCGCTGGATTAAAACGCGCAAAGGCCAGCGGTTATTTCTGTTCAGAAATAAATTCGTACACAGCGGTAGCGGTAAAAATGAAATCTTCCTTATCTGCTCGGGCACCGATATCACAGAAGAGCGTCGGGCACAGGAGCGACTCCGGGTACTGGCCAATACAGACACCATTACAGGCCTGCCAAACCGTAATGCGATCCACGAATTAATCAGCGACAGCATTTCTCAGCGCGGTGAAACTCAAGTTGGGGTGGTGTATCTCGACCTCGATAATTTTAAGAAGGTAAACGATGCCTACGGGCATATGTTTGGCGACCAACTGCTGCAGTCCGTCGCATTAGCCATTTTAAGCTGTCTGGATGAAGGCCAGGTGCTGGCTCGTCTGGGAGGCGATGAATTTATCGTTCTGGCTACCGACACGTCACAGAGCACGCTAGAGGCGATGGCATCGCGTATCCTGACGCGTTTGCGTCAGCCTTTCCGCATCGGTCTTATCGAGATTTATACCGGTTGTTCGCTTGGGATCTCCCTTGCGCCACAGCACGGTACGGATCGAGAAAGTATTATTCGTAATGCGGATACCGCGATGTATACGGCCAAAGAAGGTGGCCGCGGCAAGTTCTGCGTATTCTCGCCGGAAATGAACCAGCGTGTTTTCGAATATCTGTGGCTGGACACCAACCTGCGTAAAGCGCTGGATAAGGATCAGCTCTTAATTCACTATCAGCCCAAAATAACGTGGCGTGGCGAAGTCAGAAGCCTGGAAGCGCTGGTTCGCTGGCAGTCGCCGGAACGCGGCTTGATTCCGCCCCTTGAGTTTATCTCTTATGCCGAAGAATCCGGGCTGATTGTGCCCCTTGGCCGCTGGGTCATGCTGGACGTGGTGCGCCAGGTCGCGAAGTGGCGTGACAAAGGTATCAACCTGCGCGTCGCCGTTAACGTTTCAGCGCGTCAACTCGCCGACCAGACTATTTTCAGTGATTTAAAACAGGCGCTGAAAGATCTCAATTTTGAATATTGCCCGATCGATGTCGAACTGACGGAAAGCTGTTTGATTGAAAATGAAGAGCTAGCGCTGTCGGTTATTCAGCAATTCAGTCAGCTTGGGGCGCAGATCCATCTGGATGATTTCGGCACCGGTTACTCCTCTTTATCCCAGCTGGCCCGCTTCCCTATTGACGCAATTAAGCTCGATCAGGTGTTTGTGCGTGATATTCACAAACAGTCCATCTCCCAGTCTTTGGTGCGAGCGATTGTGGCCGTTGCTCAGGCGTTGAATTTGCAGGTCATTGCGGAAGGCGTAGAGAGCGCGAAAGAAGACGCCTTTCTGACCAAGAACGGCGTCAACGAACGGCAAGGTTTTCTGTTTGCAAAGCCGATGCCCGCTGCCGCATTCGAGCGGTGGTTTAAGCGCTATCAGGCTAAAAAATTGCGCTAACTGGCTTTACGAACCCCGACAGCATTGTGGCGATTTTGCAGCATAACCAGGCGCTCCATATAGGCAATATCTTTTGGCTCCAGACAAAAAGCCGCATCGACCCAGTCTTCGGTGATGTCCATCAGTTCACTGCGCGGCAGTTGCATAACCCGCTGCCGCGCACGCAGCATCGCCCTGACGCCATTGAGTTTGGGCTGTAAAGTATCGATAAACGTGCGGGTCGACACGTAGCCGTGTCCCGGCTCGAAAAGTACATCCACAAGCCCATATTGCTCATGCCACTCCGCGGTGTGTGATTCCCCTTTGTAGATAAGCTCCTCGGCCAGCTTCATCCCTGCGCGCCGCGCAACCAGCGAGTATCCTCCCATGCCGGGGAAGAGGTTAAACGCGATTTCCGGAAAACCTAACCGGGCGTCACGCTGCGCCAGCACAAAATGGTGCGCCAGCGCGGCTTCAAATCCGCCGCCGAGTGCGCTGCCCTCAACCATTGCCAGCGTGATGGCGCCCGTATCAAAGCCTCGTGACGCCGCATGGACGCAGTCGACACAGGCGCGGGCGTAAGCACGTAACGCTTCACGTCGGCCATTCTGGATACATTCCACGAAGAAACGGAGATCGCCTCCGGTATTGTACATATCGGGGACAAGCGAGCCTGTCACCCAAAAGTCCACAGCATAGCCAGATTGCCTGACCAGCCATGACATATTCATAATTTCTTCAATTAACGCATGATTAAAACAGGGACGTGGCTGGGCGCGGAGCAACATCCATAGAGTGCGTCTTTCTTCCTCGTAATATCCCGCGAGTTGTGTGAAACGTTCAGGGTCGGTGAAGAGTTTACAGGTTGCTTGATTGATGACTGTCATAGTCTAAATCCTCATATAAAAAAGCGCGTTGCGCGCAGTTTTAGACTAATCCAGTGCCCATCGCCTCTGTATGCTGCGGGATAAATTTATCACTTTCATTTATGTAATTTGGTTAGCGCATTTTTTCCCTTCTCTTTTGTTAGCAATTTCTGCATCATTGAAATTATTCACTTTTCGCTTGATGGGGAACTTCATGTCTGAGATTGACGCACAGAAAGTGGCGCAACGCATTGATACGGTGCTGGATATCCTGGTAGCCGGCGATTATCACTCTGCCATTCGTAATCTTGAGATTTTAAAATCCGAATTACTGGATCACACCCGCGCGGGAAATACCGCTGATTCAGCTCAGCCGAAGGCTCCGTGGGAAGTGTAACGCCCCCTCATTTTAATAAGATTTATTTTTAACCAGCGGCGCAGGCCGTCTTAATATGGATGCTATGAATTCCCGACAACAACTTATTCTGCAGATGGTGATCGACAAAGGACGCATGAGTGTCGTCGAGCTCGCTAAAACGACCGGTGTTTCTGAAGTGACCATCCGCCAGGATCTCAACTTGCTGGAAAAGCAGAGCTATCTGCGACGTGCCCACGGTTATGCTGTCCCGCTCGACAGTGAAGATGTCGAAACCCGTATGATGAACAACTTCGCGCTTAAGCGTGAGTTGGCTGAGTTTGCAGCGTCGCTGGTCAATAATGGTGAGACCGTATTCATTGAGAATGGCAGCAGCAACGCCCTTTTGGCGCGCACACTTGCGGAACAAAAAGACGTCACCATTATTACGGTGAGCAGCTATATCGCCCATCTTCTGAAAGAGACACCGTGTGAGGTGATTCTGCTGGGCGGTATTTACCAGAAGAAAAGCGAAAGCATGGTTGGGCCCCTGACTCGTCAGTATGTTCAGCAAGTTCACTTCAGCAAAGCGTTTATTGGCATCGATGGCTGGCAGGCTGAAACGGGGTTTACCGGGCGCGATATGATGCGTTCTGATGTTGTAAACGCTGTGCTCGAAAAAGGCTGTGAAGCCATTGTGTTGACCGACAGCTCCAAGTTTGGTGCCGTACACCCTTACACGATGGGTCCCGTATCACGCTTTAGCCGTGTGATTACGGATGAACGTCTGAGTGAGGCACACCGCGAGCAATTACTCAACGCCGGCCTGACTGTCGATATTGTTAATAAAACTGCCTAACCCCCTGTACAACGCCCGTATAAGCGGGCGCCCCTTCTTCTGAGACAATTCCGAGCAATTCTTTAAGACTATTTACCTGTTGTTTAAAGGCTAAAAACTTAAAATTAATATTAGCGATATAACAGGAAGTGACTATCACCTGCGTGATTTTGTAACCACCTGCGCGACAAGGTTTCATGGAAAAAGATTCATAAGTATTCATATTGTCTATACTTAACAGACTTATTTCCGTGAATCGATTATTCAGGAGAAAGTATCATGATCTTAACAAGCAAAAAATTAACAGCAGCAGTTTTGGCAGTCACACTCGCAATGTCCCTGAGCGCATGTTCTAACTGGTCTAAACGCGACCGAAACACGGCGATCGGTGCAGGTGCTGGTGCCCTCGGCGGTGCAGTGTTAACTGACGGCAGCACACTTGGAACATTAGGTGGTGCAGCTGTGGGTGGTATTATCGGCCACCAGGTGGGTAAATAATCTCTTATATTGCCGTTGCAATATTATTGGATTATTTCAGCGTGAAGTTGTTGGACTGACGCACATACAAAAAGCCACGGCATCTGCCGTGGCTTATTATTTATCCGCCCGCGAGTTTGACTTTCATCCCTTTCGCTTCTAGCAGCGACTTAATTAAATCGCGATTATCTCCCTGGATTTCAATCACGCCGTCTTTGACTGCGCCCCCGCAGCCACATTTTTTCTTAAGTTCGGCTGCGAGCTTAGCAAGCGTAGCGTCATCCGCGTCGATACCTGTAATTAAACAGACGCCTTTGCCTTTCCGGCCGCTGGTTTGACGCTGGATACGAACGATGCCGTCGCCTTTAGGACGTTGAACAACCGTTTTGGGTTCATCAATTCGACCGCTGTCGGTCGAGTAAACCAGACGACTATTAGAATCACTCATCCTGTCACCTTGCCCAGTGAAGCGTTAATCGCTTTTAAGGTTAGCGCAGGGTCGGCAGATTGCGTGACCGGCCGGCCAATAACCATGTAATCAACGCCTGCCGCCTGAGCCTCTTCAGGGGTCATAATACGCCGTTGATCGCCCGCGTCACTGCCCTGCGGTCGAATCCCTGGCGTGACCAGTTTGAAGTTGTGACCCAGGGCAGATTTAAAGCGCACGGCTTCCTGCGCGGAACAAACCACTCCATCAAGCCCACAATTTTGCGTGAGACGCGCAAGTCGCTCGGCGTGCTCAGCAGGTGACAACGTCACACCTAAATCAAGCAGATCGCTTGCTTCCATGCTAGTCAACACAGTCACAGCAATAAGCAACGGCGCATCTTTTCCAAAAGGAATGAGTGCTTCGCGAGCCGCTGTCATCATGCGCGCCCCACCTGACGCATGCACGTTGACCATCCACACACCCAGGTCTGCCGCGGCAGCAACCGCATGCGCAGTGGTATTCGGGATATCGTGGAATTTGAGGTCGAGAAAGACGTCGAAACCGCGTTGCTGCAGATCGCGAACAATTTGCGGGCCGAACAGCGTGAACATTTCTTTGCCCACTTTCAGACGGCAGTCTCGCGGGTCAATAAGATCGACAAAGGCAAGTGCGTTATCGCGATTGTTATAGTCGAGTGCGACAACAACGGGAGATTCGGTAACTATGCGGGAAGAAGAGGATGCAACAGACGTCATGACCAGCCCTTTTCGTCTATGGGCGCCGCAGTTGGCGCGGGATAGATAAACGGCGAGCATTCTACCTGCCTGCACCGCAAATGAACAGAATCGTTTTCTTTTCCTGCGAGACAACCAATCGCACGATGCTGACAGCATAAAATTAGGCTTCAATAGTATGTTGTAACTAAAATGAGGTGTTTTAAAAAAAATCACTGCCCATCCAGACCGCGGATTGGCTTAATGGTTGACCACGCGCGACATGAAGGACAATGCCAGTAAAGCGTATACGCGGTAAATCCACACTTCTGGCAACGGTAGCGCGGCTTACTGCGCACTTGCTCACCCACCATATCGCGCAGCACCATCAGGCTCTCTTTCGCACGCCCTTCTTCCGCATCGTTAAGATGGTAATCCATCAGTTTGTGGAAGACACGCATGGTCGGGTGGCGCTGTAACTGGCGGGTAATGTAGATCTGCGCGGTGTCGCTGCCTTCGTGTTGCTCGACCACGTCTGCCAGCATTAACTCTGCCATTGCGCCGGTGTTTTCTTCCACGCAGCGACGCAAGAAGGCAACCCATTCATTCGGTTTGTCGAGTTGTTGATAGCACGTTTGCAACATTTCAAGCGTTTCACTGACCAGTTCTTTGTCCTGATCGATGACGCGTAACAGGCATTCAACCGCTTTGGCAAACTCGCCCTTCGCCATAAACACGCGCCCCATCATGATGGAGATTCGCGCACTGTTACGATCGGCAGAGGCTCCCTTTTTCAGCAATGTCATGGCTTTTTCCATGTCATCGCTGGCCATCTGCTGCAAGGCAAGTTCACAGTAGAAATGCGCAATCTCGACACGCTGCTTATCTTTGCCCAGTTTTACCAGGCGCTCGGCGGTGTCGATGGCTTTTTGCCAGTCGCTGGTTGACTGATAGATTTGCAGGAGTTGCTGCAGAGCGCTGACGCGAAATTCTGTTTCATCGACCAGTTGGCTAAACATATCTTCAGCACGGTCATAAAGACCCGCAGCCATATAGTCACGGCCTAACTGCTGAACAGCTAACAAACGCTGATCGTAGGTCAGAGAAGCGCTTTCCATGAGCGTCTGGTGAATGCGGATGGCACGGTCAACTTCGCCACGCGAGCGGAACAGGTTTCCGAGGGTGAGATGAGCCTCAACGGTTCCAGTGTCCTCTTTAAGCATGTCGAGGAACAGGTCTACCGCTTTATCCTGTTGGTTACTCAGAAGGAAGTTTACCCCCGCGACATAATCACGGGACAGCCGGTTAGCCTCATCCTGCTTTGTTTGTTGCGCACTTCTGCGGCCCATATACCAGCCATAGGCTGCGGCGACAGGCAAAAGCAGAAACAACAACTCCAGCATATTCGATTATTCCTTCGCGACTGGCATACCAGAATTCACTGAAACGTCGGTTGCAGGCGCAATTTGATTTTCAAGACGTTTAATTTTGCGTTCAGCGCGCGCAAGAGAAACACGAATTTTAAGCCAGAAGAGACCACAAACTAACCAGCCAATAGCAAACCCGGCGGCGAATAAAACAGCAAGTAAGCTCGATACGCGATACTCGCCCTGTGCCAGCAGATAATTAAAAGAAACCAGCTGATCGTTTTGCGCGCCCAATGTGACCGAAATGACAAAAATCGCCAATACCAGTAAGAAAATGAGTAAATATTTCACATTACTTCCCGTTATGTGGTTTAAGCGAATAAAGAATGTTCAATTCACCGCAATCAGCCTTATAAACTATCATTTTAGCCGCGAGCGTGGAATGGGAAAAGTTGTATGTCCTGTCTGGATTTGTGGGCAAAACGTCGATTTTCAACCCTGAGGGTCATCCTGCTGACGTTCTGCGATCTCTTTGTTCTCTTCCGGAGGCGGCATCAGAGGCCCACAAAGCCGCTGGGCAATCCAGGTTGCCAACGTCACCAACAGCCAGGAGATGAGCGTTGCCACCACCAGATCGCGGGGCCAGTGCATCCCAAGAAGCAGACGGCTGCCCATGACGGCCGTGGCCCATACGAGCAAAATAGCGATCGTTACGGTACGCCGACGTGGCCACAATAATCCGACCGCCAGTAAAGCCCAACTGGCTGCAAACATCGTATGGCCCGACGGAAACGCAAATCCGGTCTCTTTTTGCCAATGGTGACGTAAGAATTTCGGAATATCCCGCTCCTCGGCCAGCTGTTCTTTAACCAGATGCCCCCGATCTTTACGCTTTAAATTGTAGAAGGTCTCTACCGGAACATGATGCGATTCTTCAAGCCACACGACGAAAGGACGCGGCTCCTGCACCCGGTCTTTTACCCACGACTTTATGCCCTGCCCGGCGACAATCGCCACGCCGAGAACCACAAAGAGCATAATGGCCGGGCGCAAACGAAAGCGCAGACACCACAGGAACCATGCGCATAGCACAGCGTGGGTAATGATTCCCCAGGGCTGAGTGACCGTCTCGGTTATCCAGTACAGTGCTTTCAGCCAACGCTCATGGTTTCCCGGGGTCCAGCTCCAGCCTGATATCCAGACGGCAACGGGCATAATAAGTAAGATAGCGGCGCCAGCAGCCGTGCGGCGAGCAATTGAAAGCATGATGTCTCCTTTTTCGCTAAGCTCAACAATCATAACTGAAATTAATGCATTGCGGGAAAATGTCGGATTGTGCGTTTAACGCGCGGACAGTATGCCCTCAACTAGGTGAACACTGACAGCTTGTGGCAAAATAGCAGGATACGAAAGCCGAAGGGCGAAAGGCACGAAACGTGTCAGCATTCTCTGGAGAATCACATGCAGCTTAAACGCGTGGCAGAAGCCAATCTGCCGACCCCATGGGGCGATTTCCTGATGGTGGGTTTTGAAGAAGTGGCAACCGGGCAGGATCATGTCGCGTTAGTCTTTGGCGATATTTCAGGACAAATACCGGTACTGGCTCGCGTCCATTCAGAATGCCTGACGGGCGATGCCCTGTTCAGCCTGCGCTGTGATTGTGGCTTCCAGCTAGAAGCAGCGCTTTCTCAAATTGCAGAAGAAGGTCGCGGCATCCTGCTTTATCATCGCCAGGAAGGCCGTAACATTGGTCTGCTGAATAAGATTCGCGCCTACGCGCTACAGGATCAAGGTTACGATACCGTTGAGGCTAACCATCAACTCGGTTTCGCCGCTGATGAACGTGATTTCACGCTGTGTGCTGATATGTTCAAACTCCTGGGCGTCGATGAAGTTCGTCTGCTGACGAACAACCCGCGCAAAGTGGAAATTCTGACTGAAGCGGGGATCAATATTGTTGAGCGTGTGTCGCTGATTGTCGGACGTAATCCAAAAAACGAACACTATCTTGATACTAAAGCCGCAAAGATGGGCCATTTGCTTAGCGAATGATTTATGTTGCCCGGCAGCGCGAAAACTGCCGGGCAAAGATGCTATTAATTCAGCATATTACGAATCACATAGTGCAATATGCCGTCATTCTGGTAATACGTTAGCTCCGTTGCAGTATCAATACGGCAACGGCATTCCAGCATTTCCGTTTGACCATCAGCCCGCGTGAGTTGCACCTGAACGGTTGCTCCCGGCTTCACATTTTTCAGATCGCTGATATCAATTCGCTCTTCCCCGGTCAGGCCCAGCGTTTTACGTGTGACGCCCTGCGGGAACTCGAGCGGCAAAATCCCCATCCCAATGAGATTTGAGCGGTGAATTCGCTCGAACGATTCGGCAATGACGACGCGCACGCCCAGCAAACGAGGTCCTTTCGCTGCCCAGTCTCGGCTTGAGCCAGACCCGTACTCTTTACCCGCAATCACGGCTAAAGGCGTGCCTTCCTGCTGGTATTTCATCGCGGCATCGTAAATAGCAACGACATCGTTGCCCGGTAAATGGCGCGTCATGCCCCCTTCAATACCGGGGACCATTTCGTTGCGAATACGGATGTTGGCGAAGGTCCCACGCATCATGATTTCGTGGTTGCCGCGACGGGAGCCATAGGAGTTAAAATCGCGACGCTCAACGCCGCGTCCCTGGAGATAGCGCCCTGCCGGACTGTCCGCCTTGATGCTACCCGCCGGAGAAATATGGTCAGTCGTCACGGAATCTCCCAGCATGGCGAGGATCCGTGCGCCGTGAATATCGACCAGCGGTTTTGGTTCAGCTTCCATATCGTCAAAGAACGGTGATAAGCGGATGTACGTCGAATCGTTCTGCCAGCCGTAAGTGTCAGACCGCTCCACTTCGATGGTTTTCCATTCCGGCGTGCCCTCAAACACCTCCGCGTATTCTTTGCGGAACATATCCGTAGAGACCTGCTCGACCGCGCGCGCAATTTCCTGAGCTGACGGCCAGATATCCTTCAGATAGACCGGATCGCCTTTGCGATCGTGTCCAAGAGGATCGGTCGCCAGATTGATGTTCATATTCCCCGCCAGGGCGTAAGCCACAACCAGCGGCGGCGACGCAAGCCAGTTGGTTTTCACCAGCGGATGGATGCGGCCTTCAAAGTTTCGGTTTCCTGAAAGCACAGCGCCCACCGTCAGATCGCCCTGCTTAATGGCCTGCTCAATAGGATCGGGAAGCGGGCCTGAGTTGCCGATGCAGGTTGTACAGCCGTATCCCACCAGGTTAAAGCCCAGTTCATCCAGATAAGGCGTAAGCCTGGCCTGAGCGAGATAATCTGAAACCACTTTTGAACCGGGCGCTAATGATGCTTTTACCCACGGCTGACGCTTCAGTCCCAGCGTAACCGCTTTTTTCGCCAGCAGCCCTGCCGCCATTAACACACTTGGGTTGGACGTGTTGGTACAGGACGTGATGGCCGCAATGACCACGGCACCGTCAGGAAGCTGATACTGATGCCCGTTCATAACATAGTTGACGGGGTTACGATCTTTTTGCGCCGTATTGAGTTCCAGCTCGGTACTGGCCGCAAAGGCTTTTGGCACATCATTCAGCGAGACGCGATCCTGCGGACGTTTTGGGCCTGCAAGACTGGCTTCGACTTCATCCATGTCCAGTTCCAGCGTGCTGGTAAATACTGGCTCATCGCCCGGGTTACGCCACATTCCCTGCGCTTTAGCATACGCTTCGACCAGCGCGACCTGTTCATCGCTGCGCCCACTCAGACGCATGTATTCCAGAGTCACATCATCGATCGGGAAAAAGCCGCATGTTGCGCCATATTCCGGTGCCATGTTGGCGATTGTCGCGCGATCGGCGAGGGGCAATGAATCAAGACCATCGCCGTAGAATTCAACAAACTTGCCCACAACACCGTGCTTGCGCAGCATTTGGGTGACTGTGAGTACCAGATCGGTGGCGGTGATCCCTTCACGCAGTTTGCCTAACAGTTTAAATCCCACCACATCCGGGATCAGCATTGAAACTGGCTGGCCCAGCATCGCCGCTTCCGCTTCGATACCGCCTACGCCCCAGCCCAACACACCCAGCCCGTTGATCATCGTAGTGTGGGAGTCAGTTCCTACCAGCGTATCCGGATAGGCGATCCACTCTTTATCCTGGAGTTCGCTCCAGACCGCTTTGCCAAGATATTCCAGGTTGACCTGATGACAAATCCCGGTGCCCGGCGGCACTACGCTGAAGCGGCTAAATGCCTGCTGGCCCCATTTCAAAAAGACATAGCGCTCGTGGTTACGCTCCATCTCCAGGCGGACGTTTTCTTCAAAGGCGTCATCATCACCAAAATGATCTACCGTCACCGAATGGTCGATAACGAGATCGACGGGAGAAAGCGGATTAACTTTGGCAGTGTCTCCGCCCAGACGTTTGACGGCTTCGCGCATGGCGGCTAAATCAACGACAGCCGGCACGCCGGTGAAGTCTTGCATCAGTACTCTGGCCGGGCGGTAGGCAATTTCACGATCGGCATGGGCGGCGTTGAGCCACCCCGCCAGCGCCTGAATGTCATCGGCGGTGACAGAGTCTTCATCCTGCCAACGTAAGAGGTTTTCCAGTAAGACTTTCAGTGACTTGGGTAATCGCGAAATGTCACCAAGTGTTTTGGCGGCCAGCGGCAAGCTGTAGTAATGATAGGTCTTGTTCTCGGCTTGCAACGTGTCCTTACAGGCTTCGCGTAGGGTGAACGACATAAGCTCCTCCTTAATTACAGGGATACCCCGACAATCATCGGGGCCGTAATTAAAGATAACACAAAGATGTCGTAACGTTTTGATAACAACCCAAATTGACAAATTGGGTTGTGGGTCAGCATTGAGATAAAACAAAAAACCTCGCCGCAGCGAGGTTTTAGATTTAGTTTAGGGCCAGCCAGATAAGCTGACACCAGAACAGAGTGGAGACGGTAAACGCGCCCATCCACGACCAGTATTTAACGTTTTGTAGAGTATTCATCATCTGACACCAGATATTCTATTTATTTGCTCGGTCGGGGTATAACCCGATTATTTATTACTGATGTGTATTTATTAAATAGTACAAAAGTGCACGAGGCATTGCCTGAATGTACCCGGTTAACCCGGTATCAATTATTGTTTCTTTGGTTCGTCTTCTGCGAACGTATCAATAAAAGCTTGCTGCTGAGCAGAAAGCTTCCAGGAGTCTGGAACGCTGGTTGAAGGCTCTTTACGCGCGGTAGGATTACTGTCACCTGGTTGACACAGTTTTTTCACCGGTTCGATACGCATTTGAGTTGCCATATTCATCCCCAATATTTCCAGACCAGTAACGCCACCACCACCCAGAACAGGGTGGAGCCAAGAAACACCGCCAGCCAGGCTTTACGCTTAAACGCGGAATCCCTCTGCGGATCTTCACTTCCTGACGGCATTGCTAACCTCATACAATCGATTTCACTTATCATTTTGATACCAAACAATCGGTACAACTAATCATGAGTTGAGATAAATCCTAAAGAAACTTTAGTCGAAAAGCTAGTGAATTTACGAACGTTTTCCAGGGAATTAGTTAATCTTTTGACCAGAAATAAATAATTGAAACGAGGAATTTGCGAAGTGGGAATTTAGTTTCTACTTTTGTCGCAATTTCGCGACAGTTTTTACAATAAACCGGTAATGTTTATCCGGTTATATGTTCAGGGAGATGGAGATGATGATAATTCTAATTTAGCTTTAGGGCATTATTTCGGTATCTTCCCGGGTGGGAAGATACCGGATGTCATTATTTTTCCGGGAGCTTAATATCCTGGAACATCGCTTCAATATCTTCATTTGAACGCAACGCGACGGCGGTATCGACAACATCACGCGTTAAATGTGGCGCAAAGCGTTGAATGAAATCGTACATATAACTTCTCAGGAATGTACTGCGGCGGAAGCCAATTTTAGTCGTGCTGTGGCTAAAGACATCGTGTGCATCCAGACGAACCAGGTCGGGATCTGAGACCGGGTCTACCGCCATGCTGGCAATCACCCCAACACCGAGGCCGAGACGCACATACGTTTTAATCACGTCAGCATCTGTGGCGGTGAAAACAATACGCGGCGTTAAGCCCGCACGATTAAAAGCTGTATCAAGCTCTGAGCGTCCGGTGAAACCAAAGGTGTAGGTGACCAACGGATACTGCGCCAGCTCTTCAATCGTTACCGATCCCTTTCCTGCCAGCGGATGATCCGGCGTCACCACTATCGAACGATTCCAGTGATAGCACGGCAGCATCACCAGATCGTCATAGAGGTGAAGCGCCTCAGTCGCGATAGCAAAATCAGCGTTACCTTTAGAAACCGCTTCGGCAATTTGCGTAGGAGAACCCTGATGCATATGTAGTGACACGCGGGGATAGCGTTCGATAAAGCCTTTAATCACACCCGGCAATGCATAGCGCGCTTGCGTGTGGGTCGTGGCGATATAAAGAGACCCTTTATCAGGCCAGGTATGTTCGCCAGCGACAGATTTAATCGCATCAACTTTTGACAGCACTTCCCGGGCGATACGAATGATTTCCTGACCCGCAGGCGTCACCTGCGTCAAATGCTTACCGCTGCGGGCAAAAATCTGAATGCCCAACTCATCTTCCAGCATGCGGACCTGCTTACTGATGCCGGGTTGAGAGGTATAGAGACCTTCTGCAGTCGAAGAAACGTTAAGGTTGTGATTGACCACCTCAACGATATAACGAAGCTGTTGTAGTTTCATGCCAGACCATCCGATTTAGCGTACACGGGCAATCGCTTAATACGATTTAATAATAAGAAAGGTGTTAACTATAACCACTATATCATTTATAGCCTGACTGTATAGTACGGAACAAAAATTAATAAGCGTGCAATAAAAAAGGGCCGGAATCCCGGCCCTTCAAAGGTAAGTTGAGGTTATGAAAGATTATTTCTTACCTTCAACCCACTTTCCGTCAATAAAGAATGCGGACCATCCGGTCGCTTTACCCTCTTTCTCAGCAGACACATATTGCTGCTTCGTTTTACGGCTAAAGCGGACAACGGTTTTATTCCCTTCCGGATCCTGCTGTGGCGCGTCGGCCAAATAACGCAGTTTTTCCGGTAAACGATCGCGAAAACGATACAACTCTTCCACCAGCGGCGCACGGGTTTCGCGCGATTTAGGGAAGGTGTTCGCAGCAAGGAAGACCCCTGCAGCACCGTCACGCAGAACAAAATAGGCATCAGACTTTTCACACGGCAATTCAGGCAGCGGGACCGGATCTTCCTTCGGAGGAGCCACTTCACCATTACGCAGGATCTTACGCGTGTTTTTACATTCTTCGTTGGTACAGGCCATGTACTTCCCGAAACGCCCCATTCTCAGGTGCATTTCAGAACCACACTTCTCGCACTCCACGATAGGGCCGTCATAGCCTTTGATGCGGAACTCGCCCTCTTCGATCTCATACCCGTCACACGTTGGGTTATTACCGCAGACATGCAATTTACGCTTCGGATCGATCAGATAGCTGTCCATCGCCGTGCCGCATTTCTGGCAACGACGCTTCGCGCGCAGCGCATTGGTTTCGGCGTCATCACCTTCCAGAACGTTGAGAACTTCATTCTCTGGCACCAGGTTAATGGTGGTTTTGCAACGCTCTTTCGGCGGTAACGCATAACCGGAACAACCGAGGAACACGCCCGTCGTCGCGGTACGAATACCCATCTGACGGCTGCAGGTTGGGCAGTCGATGCTGGTCAGCACCATCTGGTTAGGCTGCATGCCGCCTTCTTCCGGATCTTTCTCGGCTTTTGCCAACTGCTCGGTAAAATCACTGAAGAAACTATCCAGTACATTTTTCCATTCAGCCTGATGGTTCGCCACCTGATCCAGACGGTCTTCCATCTGCGCGGTGAAATCGTAATTCATCAGCTCGCGGAAATTATCTTCCAGACGGTCTGTGACAATCTCACCCATTTTTTCAGCATAAAAACGACGGTTTTCAGCGCGGACGTAACCACGATCCTGAATGGTCGAGATGATCGACGCATAGGTCGACGGGCGACCAATACCGCGTTTTTCGAGCTCTTTAACCAACGAGGCTTCACTAAAACGTGCAGGCGGCTTGGTAAAGTGCTGAGCAGGAATAAGTTCAGTCAACGAAAGCTCATCGCCTTTGTTTACCGGTGGCAAAATACGATCTTCATCGCCTTTGCGCAGCGCAGGCATTACTTTCGTCCAGCCGTCGAAGCGCAAGATGCGACCACGAGCTTTAAGACGGAAATCGCCAGCGCCGACGGTCAGCGTGGTAGAATCATATTTCGCAGGATTCATCTGACAGGCAACAAACTGGCGCCAGATCAGCTGATAAAGTTTTTGTGCGTCGGTTTCCATATCTTTCAGGGATTCGGAAACAACGGACACATCAGAAGGACGAATTGCTTCGTGCGCTTCCTGAGAATTTTCTTTGCTTGCGTACTGGTTCGCACTTTCCGGCAAATATTTCTTACCGAAGTTTTCACCGATGTAGTCACGCACCATGGTGACGGCATCCTGGCTCAGATTCGTCGAGTCAGTACGCATATAGGTGATGTAGCCCGCTTCATACAAACGCTGCGCCATCATCATGGTTTTCTTCACACCAAAGCCCAGACGTGTACTGGCCGCCTGCTGCAAAGTGGAGGTGATGAATGGTGCGCCAGGTTTGCTGCTGGTCGGTTTATCTTCACGCTCAACGACCTGATAACGCGCCTTTTCCAGTTGCGCAACCGCAGCCATGGTATGGTCGCGATTAACAGGACGGAAAGCTTTGTCATTTTCGTGAGTGACTTGCAACGGCAGCGCATCACCGGCAGGCGTAGTGACGTTCGCATCAATTTCCCAGAACTCTTCGGGTACAAACGCTTTAATTTCGCGTTCACGTTCGACAACTAAACGCACCGCAACAGATTGTACGCGGCCTGCGGAAAGTCCACGGGCGATCTTTTTCCACAGCAGTGGTGAGACCATATAACCCACAACGCGGTCCATAAAACGACGCGCCTGCTGGGCATTTACACGGTCAATGTTCAGTTCGCCCGGCTTTTCAAACGCCTGACGAATCGCATTCTTGGTTATCTCGTTAAAGACAACACGGCTGTAACGTGTTTCATCACCACCAATGATTTCCCGCAGGTGCCATGCAATGGCTTCCCCTTCGCGGTCAAGGTCGGTTGCGAGATAAATGTGGTCAGCTTTTTCTGCGAGCTGCTTCAGCTCATTGACGACTTTTTCTTTGCCTGGAAGCACTTCGTATTGTGCTTCCCACTCGTGCCATGGATCGACACCCATACGGTTGACGAGCGCACTACGTTCATCCTTTTTAGGCTTTTTAGCCCCTTTGGTGGAGGTAGAGTCTGCGCTCTTTTTACTGGCTGAGCCACTGGTCGGCAAATCGCGGACATGACCAACGCTGGACTTAACCACATAGTCATTGCCCAGATACTTATTGATCGTTTTGGCTTTTGCCGGGGACTCAACGATGACGAGAGCTTTACCCATATTCACCTTTACCTAATTTAATTCTTCCAGGAATACGCCGCACGTTGATTCCCCTTCCACTGGCGACGTGCTTTTTATATTGCATCGTTACCAGGGGATATCAACCCTATTTCTTACCAGACGCCGAAATTTGAACATCCAGGTGATTGAGATATCGGGCATTTTTACTTACATCAAAATGACTATGCGACGGACTTTCGGTCGAATGTCAAGCAATTCTGTTGCCAGATTGACGAAAGCGCACACTGTACCTGATAAAATCTGTTACGCAACTTTATTAGCATGCAAAAACAAATCACGCCAGCTTTGCCCCTGCGCTGTAGCCCCTCGATTTACAGGGAAAATTTGCCCATGGAGAGTGTCCGGCGTAGACTAAAGCCACTTTTTAAGGAGTGGAATATGCAGCAAAATAGCCAACCCATCGATCGTGAAACTTTGCTTGTAGAAGCGAACAAACTGATTCGTGACCACGAAGATACCCTGGCGGGAATTGAAGCCACCGGCGTTGAGCAACGTAATGGTGTGCTGGTGTTCAGCGGTGAATACTTTCTTGATGAGCAAGGTTTGCCCACCCCCAAGAGCACGGCAGTATTCAACATGTTCAAATACCTGGCCCATGCGCTCTCAGAGAAATATCACCTGATCGATTAAACGTAAAACGCGAGGCAAATGCCTCGCGTTTCTTTTTAACGTCGTTTACAGCAGCGGCTTTTGCCCGCGCTGCAACCAGCGCAACAGAAGACGATCCGCGCTATCGGCGGCACTGTTCGTAAAGCGATCCAACAGTCGTTTACGCCGAGTGAATCGCACGCCAACCAGTTCGCGCCCGTCCATTAAACTCAGTAGCAAATCGTCGCTCGTGCCGACCTCGTCCACCAGTCCTTTTTCCTGCGCCTGGATGCCGTACCAGTGTTCACCTGTCGCCACCTGATTAATATCCAGCGAAGGACGCATGCGATGCACAAAATCTTTGAACAGATGATGGGTTTCATTGAGGTCTTCACGAAACTTCTGACGACCCTCTTCGGTATTTTCACCGAGCAACGTCAGCGTCCTTTTGTACTGCCCGGCAGTGTGCAGTTCAATGTCGATCTCTTTATTTTTCAAGAAGCGATTGAAGTTAGGGATCTGCGCGACCACGCCTATTGACCCCAGGATGGCAAAGGGAGCCGCCACGATTTTGTCGGCCACGCAGGCCATCATATATCCGCCGCTCGCCGCCACTTTGTCTACCGCTACCGTTAACGGAATCTGCTTATCACGCAAACGTTGTAACTGCGACGCAGCCAGACCGTAACCGTGAACCACGCCACCCGGGCTTTCTAACCGCAGAACGACTTGATCCTGCGGTTTGGCCACGGCCAAAACCGCGGTCACTTCTTCGCGCAATGATGACACTTCATGCGCATCCATACTGCCTTTAAAATCCAGAACATAAACGCGTGGTTTGGTGACTTCCTGTTGCGCCTGTTTAGCGTTCGCTTTTGCCGCTTTAGCTTCCAGCTTGTGCTTTTTCTTTTGCGCTTTATGCCACATCTTTTGCTGATGACCATCCAGCAAAGCGACCGACATGTCTTCCTGCATCTCCTTATACTGCTCACTTAAGCGGGTAATACGTAACTCGCCGCGCTGACGCTTACGCTGCGTCAGATTCACGAGCAGGACCGCAATGGCGATAATCGCGATGACGACCGTTGCGATTTTAGCCAGAAACAAACCATATTCAGAAAGTAATTCCACGTGTTCCACCTTGATTTAACCACGAATCTTTCCCGACCAGTGTACAACAGCCATCGTCAGGCGTCTCGCTCGCAACAATGCCCGTGCGAGCAGCTTTCAGTAATAGGCGTTGATGGTAGAAATAGTTGCAAATTGTTAATTTCGAAGCGTTCTCTCCTGTAGACTGATTGAAATCATGCGCCGTTTCGGGCATAAAACCGAAAAGCGAACAAAAAGCAGGCGCAGACGATGTGTTCAGCGCCGCAGGAGTCACCGTGCACTATCAACCGAAAAAAGATTTACTGCAAAACCGCATCATCCTTGTCACGGGCGCCAGCGACGGTATAGGTCGCGAAGCCGTGCTGACCTACGCCCGATACGGCGCCAGCGTAGTGCTGCTGGGCCGAAACGAAGACAAATTACGTAGCGTGGCTGACGAAATTGCCGAAATCAGCGGCACGCCGCCTCACTGGTACATCCTGGATTTGTTGTCCTGCACGCAAGAGTCATGCCGCGAGTTAGCCCAGCACATTGCCCGTGATTATCCGTGTCTTGACGGGGTGTTGCACAATGCCGGTTTACTCGGTGAAGTTCGTCCCATGGATGAGCAAAACGCCGAAATCTGGCAACAGGTTATGCAGGTGAATATCAACGGTACATTTTTCCTGACTCAGGCCCTTCTTCCTTTATTACTGAAGTCTGATTCCGGGTCTCTGGTCTTTACATCATCGAGCGTGGGCCGCCAGGGCCGCGCAAATTGGGGCGCGTATGCGGTATCGAAGTTTGCCACCGAAGGTATGATGCAGGTCCTTGCGGAGGAATATCAAAGCCGACATTTGCGCGTCAACTGCATTAATCCGGGTGGTACGCGTACTAAAATGCGCGCCAGCGCCTTCCCTTCAGAAGACCCACAAAAGCTCAAAACGCCGGCGGATATTATGCCGCTTTATCTGTGGTTGATGGGCGATGACAGTCGTCGTAAAACCGGAATGACCTTTGATGCCCAGCCGGGCCGTAAGCCAGGAATTTCTCAATGAGTGAAGATCGCCACCAGCAACGCCAGCAACGACTGAAAGAACAGGTTGACGCCCGCGTCGCTGCAGCCCAGGACGAGCGCGGTATCGTCATCGTGTTTACCGGAAATGGAAAAGGGAAAACGACAGCGGCTTTTGGGACCGCCACGCGCGCCGTCGGTCACGGCCAGAAAGTGGGTGTGGTGCAGTTCATTAAAGGTGAATGGCCCAACGGCGAGCGCAATCTGCTTGAGCCTCACGGCGTGGAATTTCAGGTCATGGCGACCGGGTTTACCTGGGACACGCAAAACCGCGAAAGCGATACTACAGCCTGTCTTGCCGTGTGGAAGCACGCAAAACGGATGCTTGCCGATCCGCAGCTCGATATGGTGTTGCTCGATGAGATCACCTACATGGTGGCCTACGATTATCTGTCACTGGAAGAGGTATTGACTGCACTGAAAAACCGCCCCTCACACCAGACGGTCATCGTAACGGGACGCGGATGCCACCGGGAGATTCTGGACTATGCGGATACGGTCAGTGAGCTTCGCCCTGTTAAACACGCTTTTGACGCGGGTATAAAAGCGCAGGTTGGGATCGACTACTAGATAAGAAAAAACCCGGCGATGCCGGGTTTATTTTTTAGCCGTTGTTATTACGGCTGCCAGAACGGCGAGTCGGGCTCACCTGGCTATGGCGCTTCACTGCGCGGCGAATCTGATTCGCTTTCACGCGGCGACGATCTTTCTCAACCGCCACTTTCGACGTGGTTTCTGGTTTGAGTTCGACCAGTTCCCGTAAATAGTTGGTCTGGGTTAAATCCAGCTCCGTATACCCACCGCGCGGCAGGCCTTTCGGCAGCAGGATGTCACCATAACGCACACGAATCAGTCGGCTAACCTGCACACCCACGGCTTCCCAAAGACGACGCACCTCACGGTTACGACCTTCAGTCAGAGTGACGTTGTACCACTGGTTGATGCCTTCACCGCCGGTGAATTTGATCGTTTTAAACGCTGCTGGGCCATCTTCAAGCTGAACGCCGCGCGACAAATCACGCAGTTTATGTTCATCAACTTCACCGAAGACACGCACCGCATATTCGCGTTCAACTTCGCGGCTCGGGTGCATCAGGCGGTTAGCCAGTTCACCATCGGTAGTGAATAACATCAAACCGCAGGTGTTAACATCCAGACGACCGACAGCAATCCAGCGCGCACCGCGCAATTTTGGCAGACGATCAAAAACGGTTGGACGTCCTTCCGGATCGTTGCGGGTACACAATTCGCCTTCCGGCTTATAGTAAGCCAGCACGCGACAAATCTGTTCTGCGGACTCTTTCACCGAGATCACGTGGCCGTCGAGACGAATTTTCATTCCCGCGACGACTTCCACACGATCGCCCAGCTTGGCAATTTTGCCATCTACACTGACGCGACCGGCTTCAATAATAGTTTCGATTTCACGGCGTGAACCGTGGCCAGCACGCGCCAGCACTTTCTGTAATTTCTCGCTCATTGAGCTTCCTCAGGTGTCGCCTTCACAGGCGTCTGGTGTACTTTCAAAAACAACGAGTGAGCACCAATAACAACTTAACTCACTGATATGTAACTATTTCATGGTACACAGCATGGCAAGCAATATGTCACACAAGCTGTCACACACATTGATTCGTGGGCGCACATACTACACTAACTTTAGACTAAATGATTCAACAAGTTTTGTGTGTCTGAGTCTTGGTACTGACAGCCAAAAGCAAACTGAATTAGTCATGAATCAGATCCACCCATACATCCCGCTCGTTCAGAATGGAACAATGTATATAGACGAGTTTAAGCGGAAGATTCAAGGCTACCGAGCCGCCACTAAGCAGGACGTTGACAGCTACCATTGCGAAAAATTTCAACGTTTCCCCCAGCACCGTACAGCGTATCAAGGCTGAGCAGGTTTCCTGAGCCTTTTACGAGGCAATTAGCGCCCTATCAGGCCACCAGCGCCCCTGATATTTGGGGATGGCCCGGCGTGGAAATGGGTGCCTTCCTCGAACGACGTTAAGCAACTCACGCCATGGAGTAACTCACAATACCACCGACACATCTTACTCTATCGGATTAGGCAAGCAATTTGTTGGCTGCGAGATCAGCTCTGATCTAATACAATCAAGTTGAAAAGCGACAGTTTTGGCAGGACCAATAGGCGCTGTAGGTCTGGCCCGCAGGAAATAAAACCATGTGAGTTTTTATCTGATTGACCTCATAGCATTTCGGACAAAATGCAGTTTCATCACCCCCTTTCCAGTACAGCCCATGTTTGAAGGTGAAAGTTGATTTATCTTTTAACTTCTCTTCAAGATCTTTGATCTTCTGTTCAGCATCAAACAACAGGGTCTGCGTTGTCACGGCTTTAATCTTGGTGTTAGCAAGTTCAACCATCAGATTAGTCAACTCAAGTTTGAGCGTGGCCTTGTCCTGTTCATCACTGTGATGCGCCAGTTTCTGGGGGATGCTCATCGCTTTATCAAGAATCCCTACCGCAGCCGCCGTGCTTGCCAATACACCTGCCATAGCATCCCCTATCTTAAATTTATCGAAGACCAACACCCACAATTTAACCGGATAACCTTCTGTTACGAAACGAGGTTTCACTTAGGTCTAGTACTGGTTGCCCATGGGATTATTGTTTGTAAAATGATCTCTGTGAATATTCCCATAACACTTAGAGGGACTTATGAGGCAGTACAACAACGATCTTACCCCTGAAATTCTGGCATCTTTTGATAAACCAGCGTTCAATGATGAAAAAGTTGCCGAAATGGGTCAAGAATGGCAGGAACTCATTACTAAACAGCAAACCGAACTCAAACTCGGGATACTATTGTTTATCCCGATGGTATAGAAGCGGCAATAATCAGTGGCGCAGGAGAAGCTGGACATAATGGCATTGGTCAAAGTGTTGCGCTTGTAGGCAGTCGCCTCAGCAATGGTGATGAAATAATAAGCGCACCACAAGGTACAGTAATACTGGTGCTTCGCCGTGGAATCCGAGCAACTAAAGGATTTCTTGTTGACCATTTCGAAGTAAAACAAGTGCCTGAAACAGAACTTACTCATTGAGGGACCACTGATGGTTACGCAAAGAACGCTTGCAAAACTAGGTAATAAAACGAGGTACGGGCATATTATTTCCGCCTCATCAACTATTTTTGATGAAGACCACAATCCATTGGTGAGGGCTGGTGATAAAGCATGGTGTGATGTTTGCAAAGGTGCTTTTGAAATCAATGCAACCTATACCGGACTCCTCGAAGCGGGTTTCATCGCGGGTGATGGAGATCTGGTTTTATGCCACTGCAAAGATAACTTTGTGATCGCCATGTCCGGCTTCACTGGGGAACGTCATCCGGGAATCATGGGCGCTAAATCAGCAGTCGCTGATGTACCTTTGGTGCAAAAAGCCCAGCAGGAACCAGAACAACACGCCCAGACAGCGAAAAAGAAAACCGGTATTGATGCAGGTTTTGCCGTTCTCCCCTACGGCGGCACCACTGAAGCGTGGCAACGTCTGCTATTCACCGAAAACCCACCAGCGGGGGCAAAGGAACTATTCGCTACGCTGAACGGCCCGGATGAAAAATACAAAGCTGGTTCGATTATGCTTCTGGTCGATCCTGAAAAGCAGGACGACGAACAAATCGCCCACCTGAAAGCTGCGAAAGCGCGAGTTGATGCGGCGTTAGAACCGCTGACAATCCAGGAAGCTAACTTCCTGCATAAACATAAAGACACCATTGATCTTTTTACCTCTCAAGCCAGTACGACAACAGGGATCGCCTCAGAAGCTGCGGGAAAATACTTTGAGAAGATCGAGAGTGTTCTGACCAAGATTCAGCAAGCATACAAAAATCAGTACATCACCAGCGGATCACTGATCAGTGAACAATTTTATGTTCAGAGACGGCAACTGTTCGGTGAACTCGATAGCATTCTAACGGATTTCACTCGTCACAAACTGGCATTGCAGGACTACCCAGACATTAAACGGGCGTTGGGACTTTCAACCAGTTCGATTACACATCGCTGGAATCAGACTGGAGTTGCAGATATTGAGGGCTACGCCACCTTCATCGAGAAAGCTGCAAAGTATGTGAAAATGATGAAAACAGCGGGCTATGTCGGAATCGCTCTTGATGGCGTGAACAGGCTGGATAAGATTTACGAAGCCTGCACAGTTGGGTCAGACTGCGAAAAAACGGCTTATACCGAGGTTGGAAGTTTTGGTATGAGTATAGGTGGAGGGATTGGTGCTGGAGTTCTCGTATCTGGTGGTGCCTCTACAGCTGTTTGTTCTATTGTTTTAGGGGCTTTAACCATTGAAGCAGCTGGTGCTGGAATGCTGGCTTGCGGTGTAATCTTCACTGGTGCGGCAGGTTATACCGGGGGAGAGTTGGGTGGCAAACTTGGTGAGACATTAGGAGAAAAAATCTATGAGGTAACAAAATAATGGTTACTCTATCTGATTTACTACTCTTCATCATTTCAGGCGTAATGATGGTTGCTATCGTCATGATGGTGGTCATTTCTTTTTTAAACAAAAAGCGTTTTCTTGAAGTATGCCGATTATACGAAGCGGAGTTTGGATCTTTGCCACTTGCTGCCGCAGTGTTAAAAGATGCCGACGTAATCGGTTTCACCGCAGGATACTCGACAAAAATAAACTTTATCATTCATCCGTTAATTTACGGGAAAAAGTCTGCACATAGCAAAATCGATGACGCTGCATTCATCAGAGGACTACCTGCAAACATCAGATACTGGTTTATCGCAGAATTCGTGTGCTCGGCAATAGGTTTTGTTGCCCTACTTCTCGGTGGTGTATGGCTTTGGGTCAACAAATGACCAACTTACCATCAGATCTAATCATCTGCGGATTTGGAGGATTAAGCCTTGTCTGCAGTATCGCGGTCGCATTGCTCTCATTTCTCAACAAAAAGCGTTTCTCCGCGATCTGCACGCTGTATAAAGAAAAATTTGGTTCTCTCCCTGCTGGAGCGATTATCTTCGATAATGCTGATTCTATAGGGTTTAGCTCAGGTTATGCAGCGAAGATCAACTTTATCGTGAACCCTTTGATCTTTCCAAAAGCTCAGTTGACAGTACAAATGATGATGTTGCGTTTATCAGAGACTTGCCACCTCACCTCAAAAACAGGTTTATCGTCAAGTACGCTTTCTCTGCTTTAGGATTGGTATCATTCGTTATCGCCGGAGCAGTGTTGTACTTTCGATAGCATCCCCAAAATAAGCCAGCAGCAATGCTGGCCTCCCCTTGAAACGTATCAAAAATCCCCGTCAGTTCCGCCTTTCTCCCCCTTCCGCAGATTTTGTACAACAGAAGATCTATTGCCGATCTAGAGCAAAGTAACGCGAAGAGTCGTTGGACGATTTCATCAGGCTTACGTCTGATAATGAAGCCTGCCACCGGCTCGAAAATGGTGTGCATAAAAGCGATGATACAAAGCGCTGATACAAAGCGCTGTTAAAGCTGTCACACAACATGATGACAGCCATAAGCAACATCGACTCAACGCATTTATTTATAAGGCGTTTTTATTTTGTTGTGCGCCTTCACAGGCGTCGAATTAGGGTCAAAAAAGCGATTTTCCGCTATTTTGATGACCGCGTAGAATATCTGCTTATACCTTTACAAGAAAGGCTTAACGTCGCCTACGCCTTCACGAATCACTTCAGGCGCATCTTCTGTGAGATCAACAACCGTGGTCGGCTGCTGGCCGAGGTATCCGCCGTGGATAATCAGGTCGACCTGTTTTTCCAGACGGTCTTTGATTTCTTCCGGGTCGGATTCCGTAAATTCACTGCCTGGCAGCATGAGCGACGTCGACAGCATCGGCTCGCCAAGCGTTTCGAGCAGCATCTGGGCAATCGGATTAGATGGCACGCGCATTCCGATCGTTTTCCGTTTTTCCTGTAACAAACGACGCGGCACTTCCTTGGTTCCTTTCAGAATGAAAGTATAGTTGCCCGGCGTGTTGTTCTTGATTAAACGAAACGCGACGTTATCCACGTATGCGTAGGTCGAGATTTCGGAGAGATCGCGACACATCAGGGTAAAGTTATGCCCATCCGGCAAATGACGAATGCGACAGATACGTTCCATCGCCCCTTTGTCTTCGATTTTACAGCCCAGCGCATAGCCGGAATCCGTTGGATAGACGATCACGCCGCCCTTACGAACGATCTCGACGGCCTGATTGATCAAGCGCGCCTGCGGGTTATCCGGATGAATATAGAAAAACTGACTCATACTTCCCTCTCTTCAATTTGTTGCTGCGGCTGTTCCCAGAGCTGCCAGACCGGTTCTACGCCTGCGGGCAACCAGAGCTTGCGCCCCAGTTCAATCCACGCGCAAGGCTGATGAAAATCCGAGCCTTGCGAAGCCAGTAAACCGAACTGGCGGGCGTAAGCCGCGTGCTGCGTGCGCTCATTGGGAGCCTGCTGGCACTGGGCGACTTCCATCGCTTCACCGCCGAGTTCGGCAAAGTGAGCCAGCAGCCTTTTCAACCACTTAGCTGACAGGTTGTAACGCCCCGGATGGGCCAATACCGCCTTTCCGCCAGAATGATGAATCACATCAATAGCTTGTTTTATTGTACACCACTGTGGAGGAACGTAACCGGTTTTACCGCGCGCGAGATATTTTTTGAATACATCAGCAAAGTTACTGGCTTTACCGGCCTCAACCAGGAAACGGGCGAAGTGGCCACGCGTCACGGCTCCGCCATTGGCGAGGCGCTGAGCCCCTTCCAGTGCACCGGGGATCAACGCTTTTTCAAGCCGTTCACCGATCAATTCAGCGCGCTGATTGCGGCGCTCTTTCTGCTCTTCCAGAAAGGCACACAGCGCCGGATGTTCAATATCAATGTTTAAACCCACGATGTGAATTTCGTGATTTTCCCAGACGGTGGAAATTTCTACGCCAGAGATGAGGTTCAACGCCAGTCCGCTACGCGCAATTTCCGCACGCGCTGCCGGAATGGCATCTGTGGTGTCGTGATCGGTAATAGCCAGCGTCCCCACGCGCATTTCGACGGCACGGTGGACCAGCGCTTCAGGCGTGAGCAGCCCATCAGAGGCTTGCGTGTGGCTGTGTAAATCATAAATCACGGCGTATTTTGTCTCGCTCAAAGCGGTTTCCATCACAGGTTTATCGTATTTAATAACGCTATGATAACGGCTTGCGCGGAAATTCTGAAATCAGGGGTTGACAATGCCCCATCGAACTAGTTAACTAGTACGAAAGTTCACTCAAGAAGGTATCTGAAAATGAAAGCACTTTTCTCCCTGCACGGTTGGTGGCGCACTTCCTGAATATCGGGCAGTGTCATTCGTGTGCGTTACGAAATCAGATACCTGGCCCGCGACTATGCGGGCTTTTTTATGAACAGAATATGAGAACAACAACATGCTAACAGCCAAAACAAAACTTGAGTTGCTCACCTGCGAAGCAATCTATCGCCACAACCCTACAGCCTTATTTCAGCAAGTCTGCGGTGCACGCCCCGCCACGCTGCTGCTGGAATCCGCCGATATCGACAGCAAAGACGATCTCAAAAGCCTGCTGCTGGTAGACAGCGCATTGCGGATCACGGCTTTAGGTGACACTGTGACCATCCAGGCGTTATCAGAAAACGGTGCGTCGCTGCTGCCGCTGCTGGATGCCGCTCTGCCCTCTGGCATCGAAAATGAAAAACGTCCGCAAGGCCGCACACTGCATTTCCCTGCGGTAAGTCAGCTGCTGGACGAAGACGCGCGTCTGTGTTCGCTGTCCGTTTTTGATGCCTTCCGCTTACTGCAAAATCTGGTGGATGTGCCTGACGACGAGCGCGAAGCGATGTTCTTTGGCGGGCTGTTTGCCTATGATCTGGTTGCCGGATTTGAGGACTTACCTGAAACCGAGCAAGGTAACCGCTGCCCGGATTACTGCTTCTATCTGGCAGAAACCCTGATGGTGATTGACCATCAGAAGAAATACACCCGCATTCAGGCCAGCCTCTTTACGCCTTCCGCTGCTGAAAAACAGCGCCTTGCACAGCGTATCGAACAGCTGCAACAGCAGATGACGGAAGAACCGACCGCGCTACCGGTGCAAAACATCGAACATATGCAGTGTGAAGTGAGCCAGACGGACGATCAGTACGGTGCAGTTGTCCGCCAGATGCAAAAAGAAATTCGCGCAGGCGAGATTTTCCAGGTCGTGCCGTCGCGTCGCTTCTCACTACCATGCCCTTCTCCGCTGGCAGCGTATGACGTGCTGAAGAAAAGCAATCCGAGCCCGTACATGTTCTTTATGCAGGACAACGAGTTCACGCTGTTTGGCGCATCGCCTGAAAGCTCACTGAAATTCGATGCGACCAGTCGTCAGATTGAGATCTACCCGATCGCCGGGACGCGTCCACGCGGTCGTCGCGCGGATGGTTCACTGGATCGCGATCTCGACAGCCGCATCGAGTTAGAAATGCGAACCGACCACAAAGAGCTCTCCGAGCACCTGATGCTGGTTGACCTGGCGCGTAACGATCTGGCGCGCATCTGTACGCCGGGCACCCGTTACGTCGCAGATTTAACCAAAGTTGACCGCTACTCCTTCGTGATGCACCTCGTTTCACGCGTTGTTGGCGAGCTACGCCACGATCTCGATGCGCTGCACGCCTACCGCGCCTGCATGAATATGGGCACCCTGAGCGGCGCGCCAAAAGTGCGTGCGATGCAACTCATCGCTGGCGCCGAAGGCCGTCGTCGCGGCAGTTACGGCGGCGCAGTCGGGTACTTTACCGCTCATGGCGATCTGGATACCTGCATCGTGATCCGCTCGGCCTACGTTGAAGACGGCATTGCCACCGTCCAGGCAGGCGCTGGCATCGTTCTCGATTCTGTTCCGCAATCTGAAGCTGACGAAACTCGCAGTAAAGCTCGCGCGGTCTTGCGCGCTATTGCCACCGCACACCACGCACAGGAGATTTTCTGATGGCTGACATTCTGCTGCTCGATAATATCGACTCCTTTACTTACAACCTGGCAGACCAGCTGCGTGCAAACGGCCACAATGTGGTTATCTACCGCAACCATGTCCCGGCGCAGACGCTGATTGAACGTCTGGAAACCATGCAAAACCCGGTGCTGATGCTTTCTCCAGGCCCTGGTGCGCCAAGCGAAGCAGGCTGTATGCCTGAGCTGTTGACCCGTATGCGCGGTAAACTGCCGATTATCGGCATTTGTCTGGGCCATCAGGCGATTGTTGAAGCCTACGGCGGTTATGTTGGTCAGGCGGGTGAGATCCTGCACGGTAAAGCGTCCAGTATTGAACACGACGGTCAGGCGATGTTTGCCGGACTGCCAAACCCGCTCCCGGTGGCGCGTTATCACTCTCTGGTGGGCAGCAACATTCCTGCTGGGCTGACGATCAATGCCTCGTTCGAGGGCATGGTGATGGCCGTGCGTCACGACGCGGATCGCGTATGTGGTCTGCAATTCCACCCGGAATCCATTTTAACCTCTAACGGCGCGCGCCTGCTGGAACAAACCCTGAACTGGGCGCTACAGAAGCTGGAGCAAACCAACACGCTGCAGCCGATTCTTGAAAAATTGTATCAGGCGCAAACGCTCACCCAGCAGGAGAGCCACCAGCTTTTCTCCGCCGTTGTGCGCGGTGAGTTGAAACCGGAACAGCTGGCCGCCGCGCTGGTGAGTATGAAAGTACGCGGCGAGCAGCCGCAGGAAATTGCCGGTGCCGCTACCGCTCTGCTGGAAAACGCCGCCCCCTTCCCGCGCCCAGATTATCAATTTGCCGATATCGTCGGGACCGGTGGTGACGGCAGCAACAGCATCAACATCTCTACGGCCAGCGCATTTGTGGCAGCCGCCTGTGGTATGAAAGTGGCGAAACACGGTAACCGCAGCGTTTCCAGCCGCTCGGGTTCATCTGACCTGTTGGCCGCTTTTGGCATCAACCTGGAGATGAACGCTGAACGTTCACGTGAAGCGCTGGACGATTTGGGCGTCTGCTTCCTGTTTGCGCCGAAGTATCACACCGGTTTCCGCCATGCGATGCCAGTTCGCCAGCAGTTAAAAACCCGTACGCTGTTTAACGTGCTTGGGCCGTTGATCAACCCGGCGCATCCGCCCCTGGCTCTGATTGGCGTCTACAGCCCTGAACTGGTTTTACCGATTGCTGAAACTCTGCGTGTTCTGGGTTATCAACGTGCCGCCGTGGTTCACAGCGGCGGGATGGATGAAGTGTCGCTTCATGCCTCAACGCTGGTTGCCGAACTGCGCGACGGTGAAATCCAAAGCTATCAGCTGGAAGCGTCCGACTTTGGTTTGACGCCGTACCACCAGGAGCAGCTTGCAGGCGGCACACCGGAAGAAAACCGTGACATTCTGACACGCTTGCTACAAGGTAAAGGTGAGGCTGCCCATGAGGCCGCTGTCGCCGCGAATGTCGCGATGTTGATGCGCTTACACGGTGAAGAAGATCTCCAGGTCAACGCGCAGAAAGTGATGGCCGTATTGCGTTCCGGCGCAGCTTACGATCGCGTTACCGCACTTGCGGCAAGAGGGTAAATAATGCAGACCGTTTTAGCGAAAATCGTTGCCGATAAGGCTATCTGGGTTGAAGCCCGCAAAGAACAGCAGCCGCTGGCCAGTTTTCAGAATGATGTTGTGCCGAGCAGCCGCCGTTTTTATGACGCCCTTCAGGGCGCTCGCACCGCCTTTATTCTGGAGTGCAAAAAAGCCTCCCCGTCTAAAGGTGTGATCCGCGACGATTTTGACCCTGCGCGTATCGCTGGGGTTTACAAACATCACGCATCGGCCATTTCAGTGCTGACGGATGAAAAATATTTCCAGGGCAGTTTTGATTTCCTGCCGATTGTTAGCCAAATCGCGCCGCAGCCGATTTTGTGCAAAGACTTCATTATCGACGCATACCAAATCTGGCTGGCACGTTTTTATCAGGCTGACGCCTGTCTGCTGATGCTGTCCGTTCTGGATGACGAACAATATCGCCAGCTCGCTGCCGTGGCGCACAGTTTGAATATGGGCGTGCTGACCGAAGTGAGCAACGAAGAAGAGCTTGAGCGTGCGATTGCGCTTGACGCCAAAGTCGTTGGTATTAACAACCGCGACCTGCGCGATCTCTCCATCGACCTGAACCGCACGCGTGAGCTTGCTCCGCGTCTGGGTGCCGGTGTGACGGTGATCAGCGAATCAGGCATCAATACTTACGCTCAGGTTCGCGAGTTAAGTCATTTCGCAAACGGCTTCCTGATCGGCTCAGCCATGATGGCTTACGATGATTTAAACGTCGCGGTGCGCCGCGTGCTGCTGGGTGAAAACAAAGTCTGCGGCCTGACTCGCGGTCAGGATGCTGCGGCAGCGCTTGAAGCGGGCGCAATCTATGGCGGATTGATTTTTGTCGACGGTTCGCCGCGCACTCTTTCAGAAAGTCAGGCGCGTGAAGTGATAGCAGCCGCGCCACTCAGCTACGTCGGCGTGTTCCGCGATGCGCCTGTAAATGACGTCGTGGAAAAAGCCGAAAGCCTGTCCCTCGCCGCCGTTCAATTGCACGGCAGCGAAGACCAGCATTATATCGACGCGCTGCGCCAGACATTGCCTTCGCAGATCCAGATCTGGAAAGCACAGAGCGTGGCCGACACCTTGCCAGCCCGCGATTTGAATCACGTTGATAAGTATGTGCTTGATAACGGCCAGGGCGGCACGGGCCAGCGTTTCGACTGGTCGCTGCTGAACGGTGAAAAGCTGGATAACGTCCTGCTCGCGGGTGGGTTAAGCCCCGACAATTGCGTAGAGGCCGCGAAAGCGGGCTGCGCAGGTCTCGATTTCAATTCAGGCGTAGAGTCCCAACCGGGAATCAAAGATGCCAGCAAACTGGCCTCGGTATTCAAGACGCTGCGTGCATATTAAGGAAGAGAAAATGACAACATTATTAAATCCGTATTTCGGCGAGTTCGGTGGTATGTACGTTCCGCAAATTCTGATGCCTGCCCTGCGTCAGCTCGAAGAAGCGTTTGTGAGCGCCCAGAAAGATCCGGCGTTCCAGGCCGAATTCACCGATCTGTTGAAAAACTACGCGGGCCGCCCAACGGCGCTAACCAAATGCCGCAACCTGACCGAAGGCACCAACACCACGCTGTATCTCAAGCGTGAAGATTTGCTGCACGGTGGCGCGCACAAAACCAACCAGGTGCTCGGCCAGGCGTTGCTCGCCAAACGCATGGGCAAAACGGAAATTATCGCCGAGACAGGTGCCGGACAGCACGGCGTAGCGTCGGCTCTGGCCTGCGCCCTGCTCGGCCTGAAATGTCGCATCTATATGGGTGCCAAAGACATTGAGCGCCAGTCACCTAACGTGTTCCGTATGCGTTTGATGGGTGCAGATGTGATTCCTGTGCACAGCGGCTCTGCGACGTTGAAAGATGCCTGTAACGAAGCGCTGCGCGACTGGTCTGGCAGCTATGATACCGCGCACTATATGCTCGGTACGGCAGCAGGCCCGCACCCCTTCCCGACCATTGTGCGTGAATTCCAGCGCATGATCGGCGAAGAAACCAAAGCACAGATCCTCGAAAAAGAGGGCCGTCTGCCGGACGCGGTGATCGCGTGTGTGGGTGGCGGTTCGAATGCCATCGGCATGTTCGCTGACTTTATTGATGACGCCAGCGTCGGGTTGATTGGCGTTGAGCCCGCCGGTCACGGCATTGAAAGCGGCGAGCACGGCGCACCGCTGAAGCACGGTCGCGTAGGGATTTATTTCGGTATGAAATCGCCGATGATGCAGACCGATGAAGGGCAGATCGAAGAATCTTATTCCATCTCGGCAGGTCTCGACTTCCCGTCCGTCGGGCCACAGCATGCGCATCTGAACAGCATCGGCCGTGCAGAATATGTGTCGATTACCGATGACGAAGCGCTGGAAGCCTTCAAAACCCTGTGTCGTAACGAAGGGATTATCCCGGCGCTCGAGTCTTCTCATGCCCTTGCTTATGCATTGAAAATGATTAAAGAGGACCCGGAAAAAGAGCAGTTACTGGTGGTTAACCTTTCCGGTCGCGGTGACAAAGACATCTTCACCGTTCACGATATTTTGAAAGCACGAGGGGAAATCTGATGGAACGCTACGATAACGCATTTGCTGAACTCAAAGCCCGCAAGGAAGGTGCCTTTGTTCCCTTCGTCACGCTTGGCGATCCAGGGCCTGAGCAGTCGCTGAAAATTATCGACACCCTGATTGCCGCCGGTGCCGATGCGCTTGAGCTGGGTATCCCCTTCTCCGATCCGCTGGCGGATGGCCCCACCATTCAAAGCGCAACTTTGCGTGCGTTTGCATCCGGTGTGACGCCAACGCAGTGTTTTGAAATGCTGGCGACTATTCGTCAGAAATACCCAACCATTCCGATTGGCCTGCTGATGTACGCCAACCTGGTGTTCAACCGTGGGATCGATGAGTTTTACGCCGAGTGCGCACGCGTCGGTGTGGATTCCGTGCTGATCGCTGACGTACCGATTGAAGAGTCTGCGCCGTTTCGACAGGCGGCGATGCGTCACAACATCGCGCCGATTTTCATCTGCCCACCGAATGCCGATGACGAACTGTTACGCCAGATCGCCTCTCACGGGCGCGGCTATACCTATTTGCTGTCCCGCGCGGGCGTGACCGGCGCTGAAAACAAAGCTGCCGTTCCGCTGCATCACTTGGTCGAAAAACTGGCTGAATACCACGCCGCGCCGCCGTTACAGGGCTTCGGTATTTCTTCGCCGGAGCAAGTGACCGCTGCCATCGAGGCTAATACGGCGGGTGCCATTTCGGGTTCGGCCATTGTGAAAATTATCGAGAAAAACGTCGATAAGCCCGATCAGATGCTGACAGAACTTCGCGACTTCGTTACCGTAATGAAGGCCGCGACTCGCCACGCATAACGGTTTCGCCGTCCGGACTCATCCGGGCGGCGAATACAACTACCGCTTTCGTACCCTCCGCATGGATGAAAGTGGTAACCAGAATTGATCTGTTCGAGCTTTTCGAACGCCCTCGCTTTTCAAATATTCCCCGCAGCGTATTATCCCGTTTTCTTCTGGCACTCAGCCGCGCATACACCTTCTGAGTTCAAAGACGAATACAAAGTAAGTTTTCTGTAATTAATTCATTAGGTTAAGTTTCTTTTCGAGCCTTTTTTCAGCTGCATTTAACTGTTTATAAATACGTTTATATTCATAGAGTTAATTGTTGGCTTTGGAGAACTTTTTGGGGTTATCTGCAACTTTGCGTAGCTGATTCCAGTTTCGTAACGTACCGCTTTACGCCTAGCTACCTCATCAGCATAATCCCTACCGATCCGTTTGTAAGATTTAACCAGTGCGCTACTTTTCTACCTATCCTATCAAGCGGACCGCCTGAAGCGACGTGAGGTCAGCTATGAGCGAAAATCGGTCGCCCGCATAGCGTAAACAGGCGTCCGATATTTTGAAGTGGGCAGATTACTTAATCGGCTTCCCCGTTTCGTCAATGACCCTCTCGCCATCCTCTTTGGTAAACGCTCCTTTCTGACCCTCCGGTAGAATATCCAGCACTATTTCTGAAGGGCGACAAAGACGAGTGCCAAGCGGCGTAACGACTACCGGCCGATTAATCAGGATCGGATGTTGAAGCATGAAATCAATCAACTGCTCATCACTAAATTTCTCTTCATCAAGACCCAGGTGTTCATAAGGCTCAACATTCTTACGCAGTAAGGCACGCACCGTCATTCCCATATCTGAAATAAGCTTAATCAGCTCATCACGGGTCGGGGGCGTATCGAGATAATAAATTATTGTCGGTTCGTTGCCGCTGTTACGGATCATCTCCAGCGTGTTGCGTGAGGTGCCGCAGGCCGGGTTATGATAGATGGTAATGTTGCTCATATCGGTATCTCATTACAAAGTGACAGAGAGCCGCCACGCCAGCGCGGCCAGAGTGACAAACAGCACCGGAACAGTCATGACAATGCCGATACGGAAGTAATATCCCCAGGTGATCGTCATATTTTTCTGGGCAAGCACATGCAGCCACAGCAGGGTTGCCAGACTGCCAATCGGGGTGATTTTCGGGCCTAAATCGCAACCAATCACATTGGCGTAAATCATTGCCTCTTTGACGACGCCGGTCGCCGTACTCCCGTCAATCGACAGCGCGCCAATCAGTACCGTCGGCATATTGTTCATCACTGATGAGAGAAATGCCGTCAGGAAGCCGGTGCCGAACGTCGCTACCCATAACCCCTTGTCTGCCAGCAGATTCAGCACGCCAGACAGGTACTCCGTGAGCCCTGCATTGCGCAGGCCATAGACCACGAGGTACATGCCCAGCGAGAAAATAACGATCTGCCATGGCGCACCGCGCAGGACTTTCCCGGTGTTGATGGCATGGCCTCTTTTCGCCACCACAAACAGCACTGCTGCGCCAGCCGCCGCTATCGCACTGACCGGGATCCCCAGCGGCTCCAGAACAAAGAAACCGACAAGCAGCAATAACAGGACAATCCAGCCCGCTCTGAAGGTAGCCGGATCCTTGATCGCACTGGCAGGCGTCTTCAGCAGCGAAACGTCATACGTAGCCGGAATATCCCTGCGGAAGAAGAGATGCAGCATGATCAACGTTGCCGCAATCGCTGCCGCATCCACGGGGATCATAACGGAGGCGTACTGTGTAAAGCCCAGACCGAAGAAGTCCGCCGAGACGATATTAACCAGGTTAGAAACAATGAGCGGCAGGCTGGCCGTATCTGCAATAAATCCTGCAGCCATGACAAAGGCCAGTGTCGTGCCCTGGCTAAACCCCAGTGCGAGCAGCATCGCAATCACAATCGGCGTCAGGATCAGCGCGGCGCCGTCATTGGCAAACAACGCAGCAACAGCGGCACCGAGCAAGACTATCCAGGTGAACAGCAGGCGGCCATGCCCGTTACCCCAGCGGGAGACGTGCAGTGCGGCCCATTCAAAGAAGCCGGACTCATCGAGCAGCAGGCTAATAATGATCACCGCAATAAATGCCGCTGTCGCGTTCCAGACGATATTCCAGACAACAGGAATATCAGCAATATGGATGACACCGGCTCCCAGCGCCAGCACTGCCCCGATACTCGCGCTCCAGCCAATACTCAGGCCTCTGGGTTGCCAGATGACCAGTACCAGCGTCAGTAAAAATATACTCCCTGCCAAAAGCATCTCAGACCCCATCATATATGATTTTGTAAATATGTTTTCCTGCCTCAGCAGGAGGTGCAGGCTGATTTGTCCAGCCATTCACGTACATCCTCGCGCAGACACTGCCAGGTCGTCGTGATTGTCTCAGCTGCCCACGCCGGTATGTGGGGTGACAGACGATAGTGGATCCATTTGCCTTCCCGACGGTCAAGAACCAGCCCGGCATCGCGAAGGATAGCCATATGACGCGAGATTTTGGGCTGCGATTCGGAGGTGGCCGCACAGATATCGCAGACGCACAGTTCTCCTGACTCCCGAAGAAGCATGACGATGGCGAGCCGTGTTTCATCCGACAGGATTTTGAAAAGCTGAACAGGTTGTAGCATTTTCCTCTCCGTTCCCTTTAGAATATATATATGATAAATCATATGTGTTAACTTTGAAATCATCTGTTCTCTCCGGAGGAGAAAAATGGAACCATTTCCTGCCCTGAATATTGAATGCTTTGATCAACACATCGCTGAACGCCTGCACCTGCAGGAGCCGCCACGGATTCTGATCCTGTATGGCTCAGTAAGAGAGCGCTCCTACAGCCGCTTTGCCGCGGAAGAAGCTGGCCGCCTGCTGACGGCGATGGGCGCGGAGGTAAAACTCTTTAACCCCTCCGGTTTACCCCTGCCGGATGATGCACCGGACACGCACCCTAAGGTCACCGAACTACGCGGCCTGGTCAGATGGTGTGACGGGATGGTGTGGAGCTCGCCGGAGCGGCATGGGGCAATGAGCGCGGTTATGAAGGCACAAATCGACTGGATACCCTTAAGTGAAGGTGCAGTTCGTCCTTCACAGGGTAAAACGCTTGCGGTAATGCAGGTTTGCGGCGGTTCGCAGTCCTTCAATGCCGTGAATCAGATGCGCATTCTGGGTCGCTGGATGCGGATGTTTACGATCCCCAACCAGTCTTCTGTGGCTAAAGCTTGGCAGGAATTCGATGAAAATGGACGTATGCAACCTTCGTCATGGTATGACCGCATCGTCGATGTCGCCGAGGAGCTGTTTAAAATCACGCTGCTGCTTAAGGGACAAACCGGTTATCTTGCGGATCGTTACAGCGAGCGAAAAGAGAGCCATCAGGAGCTTTCATCCCGTGTCAATCAGGACAAAATTTAACGTCTGTTCTTCGTTAATCCATACTGCATGAGCGTAATAACGTCCGCTATTGGCTGTGAGTTCAACCGGTGGATGCAACATATTGGTTGAAACGCTCTGCGGGTGATTCATAGTCTAGCGTTTTTCTTGGCCTCTCGTTGAGTTGCCTGGCAACACGGTTTAGTCTTTGCTGGCTGTGAACCGATATCCACCAGTCTGGTGGAGAGTAGGCATAATAGAAGAATGATATCTGTCGAACACTCTGGCGATATCATGCAGGGAATCACCTTGCTTATACCTGTCCCATATAATCGCTTTCTGTTCTGGCGTGTAGTTAATACGCGTTCTTCGTTTCATGGCAACACCCCCTTGATTAAGGATAGCGTTGCATCGACCCATTGAACTCGCAGCCAAAAGCAGACATCACTATTACGCTGTTTCGTTACTAAACGTAGACATATTGTCTCAGGAAGTTGGAAAAAAAAGCCCCGCGTATGCAGGGCGTTGGATGGCGGGGACGAATTAATCGAAAACACCATTAATGACTGAAGTCACAATGGCCGTGCTTAAAGCAACAAGCACCAAATCATTACCAACGGCTCGCCATTCGTAGCCCGGGTAATATGGCAAATCGTTAATCATTGATGCTGGCAAAGTTTTCTTAGCAATACCTGGAGGCAATGGTTTGCCTCGTACTACATTTTTAGCGATACCCGGTGGCAGTGCCTGATATCCAACAAGACCATAATTTACAGCAAATGAGCGAGCGCGGGAGAAACTGATATCGGAGTCAACATGGTCTGGTTTGCCGTAGTTTTTGCGGTTTCCATGATCCTTATTAGACTTTTCATTACCCTGACCTTTGTTCCCATTGTCGGCGCTTTTTCCGCTGTTGCTATGGTTACCACTGTTACCACTGTTACCGTGATTACCTCCGCCATTGCCTTGCCCACCTCCGCCATTACCGTTACCTGGGTTTGCAAAAACTGGTGCTGCAAGGACAGTGAGAGATATAACCGCCGCAAGTGCAGTTTTGAGAGTGCGACGCTTAAACATGATATTTATTCCTTCAGGTTAGATACACACTTTGAAGATATGACAAGGCTATAACCTGCACAATCTCATGATTTCTTATTTTTAAATATTTTCACATGAATTGTATAAACCTCATCTTTATGCGGGCTGATTTTCGGTCATTGGGTCTACGCTGCTTTCTTTCCCGAGAGGATGTAGCGTTGTCTCTGCATTTCCAATCTACATCGTCCCGTAGATCATGGATAAATTCAGTTACGAACCTTTCAGTCTTTAGGCAATAAACACAACAAAATTTCCGCTTTTCGCTCATAGCTGACCTTACGTTGCTTCAGGCGGTCCGCCTAGTGCCTGGAGCGGACATTGAGTCTGCTAAAGCGAAATGGCGCACCTTAAGCCCACAGCCGAAAACCACATTTCAATCATGCATAATAATTCTCATTCACATGTAGCATGGTGTGATGTTTAATAGCGCTTTTGGTCTTTCAAGGATGTGAAATGGGGACTCGATTTTCGACATTACGGCGCATTCCCGGTGGCGTCTGGATTATTGGTTTTGTCAGTCTTTTGATGGATGTTTCTTCTGAAATGATCCACAGCCTTCTTCCACTTTTCATGGCCACTGCTTTAGGGACGCCGGTAGTCATCATTGGACTGATTGAGGGGCTGGCTGAAGCGACGGCTTTATGCGTCAAAGTTTTTTCAGGTGTAATCAGTGATTACATTGGCAAACGTAAAGGGCTTGCAGTGCTTGGCTATGGCCTTGGTGCACTTAGCAAGCCGCTTTTTGCGCTGGCTTCAACCTCAGGGATGATCTTCAGCGCGCGAATGATTGACCGAGTCGGAAAAGGAATTCGGGGCGCACCACGAGATGCGATCGTTGCTGACGTTACGCCACCCGAGCTCAGAGGGGCGGCTTATGGCCTACGCCAGACTCTGGACACGATGGGAGGGTTTCTTGGACCGCTGCTGGCTGTGGGGCTAATGCTTTTATGGAGTAACGATTTCCGTGCCATTTATTGGGTTGCCGTCGTGCCGGCATTTCTGGCCGTAGCCCTGCTATTTTTCGGATTACATGAACCACGCACACCAGTCGCTTCGGTCAGAACTAATCCGGTGAGAAAGGAAAACCTTAAAAAGCTGGGGGTGGATTGTTGGTGGGTTATAGGACTCGGTGGGGTATTTACCCTTGCCCGATTTAGTGAGGCTTTCCTGGTTCTGAGAGCGCAAGAGGTTGATATCCCAATTGCTTTAATTCCTCTCGTCATGGTCGCCATGAATGTCGTCTATTCTTTCACAGCGTACCCTTTCGGGCGTTTATCAGACAGCATCAGCCATTGGCGATTACTTCAAATTGGACTTGTAGTGCTCATCGCGGCTGACTTAGTTCTCGCTCTCAGCCATACCTGGGTAGGCATTATAGTGGGTGTTGCATTGTGGGGTGTACATATGGGAATGACTCAGGGTCTGCTGAACACCATGATTGCCCATACGGCACCTGCTGATCTTCGGGGTACGGCCTTTGGATTTTTCAGCTTGCTGAGCGGAGCAGGATTGCTGATTGCCAGCCTGGGTGCAGGGCTGTTATGGGATATTTGGGGTTCTGCTTCAACATTTTTTGCAGGCGCGGTTCTTTGTGTCCTGACGCTATTGCTGATGCATTTTGTGCCAGACAAGTCAAAATGAATCCGTCATCTACGGTGATGTTCAGACATCTGCCAGTTAAACCTGTTTAGCCCCTCAGGAGATGCAATATTATTTGGAGGGGTTTGATTCTTGGTTTGCTATTCGCTCACAGCGAACCTACAGCTCAGTTAGCTGGTCCGCTCCGGGCCAGTAGCGGATCTGTTTGAATAGTCCAGAACGATAGTACCCGTCGGTCTGGAGACTTCTCAGCCAGATTTGTTGTCATTGTCATATCGCACGAATTACTCATTCATCACTCTTCTTTAACTGACTAAAAGTTTGCCGTATACTTTTATCTAGTGCACTATATAATCATCAACTAGATAATGGATTAGCCTATGAGCATGCAGTCACGACAGCAAATAGGAACGCAACTTTCGTTTGCCCTCTATGGTGCGGCGAGCCGCATGAACCGGTTACACAAGCCGTTGCTGGACCCGCTGGGGCTAACCTTTCCCCAGTATCTGGTCATGCTGGAGTTGTTTAACGGAACTCCACGCACCGTGGGTGATATCGGGAATAAGCTCGGCATGGATACCGGCACCATTACCCCCCTTCTCAAACGGCTTGAGGCTGCCGGACGCATAGTTCGCATGCGGGATCGCACTGACGAAAGGCGAGTTCTCATTACCCTTACGGATGACGGGCTCGCTTTGCAAAGCGAGCTGTGGCGCGTAACCGAAAAAATCAAATCAGCCTGTCAGTTATCGGATGCAAAGCTCGAGGAGTTACGAGATACACTCAATAACTTTGCCCATCCCGCTGATAAGTGATCATCCTCCACTCAGACAAAAGGTACTGGTATGAAAATTGGCATTATTGGCGCTGGAAACATTGGTGCAACTCTGGCACATAAGCTCTCTGTGCAGGGCCATGAGGTCAAACTGGCGAACTCAAGGGGACCGGAAACAATTGCAGAGTTGGCGCGAAGATTAGGGGCACTGGCGGTTGAGCGTCAGGAAGTCGTACGATATGTGGATGTCATCATCCTCTCTACGCCCTTTGATAAGCATGCTGAACTGGCTGAACTATTGCGTGATGTTCCGGAAAGCGTGATCGTCATTGATACGTCTAATTACTATCCCTTCCGCGACGGGGACATTGACGAGATCCGTGAAGGCAAACCTGAAAGCGTGTACGCCAGTGAAATAGTCAAACGACCTCTTGTCAAAGCCTGGAACGCTGTTCTGGCCGAGACGCTTAAAGAGAAAGGGCTGGTTGCCGGTTCCCCCTCCCGTATCGCTATCCCGGTTGCCGGCGACAGTACGGTAGCAAAATCTGTTGCGCTTGAACTCGTCAGTCAGACCGGTTTCGATGCAGTTGATGCCGGTACGCTTAGCGAATCATGGCGGCAACAGCCCGGCACGCCAGCCTACTGTACTGAGCTAAAAACCGGAGAGCTTGAAACAGCCCTTAAGGCAGCGGATAAAACTCGCGCTCCACTAAACAGAGATGCGTTGCTCAAGGAGTTTATGTCTGCAGGCGAACAACTCACTCACGATGCTATTGTTAAACGTAACCGTGCAGTAACGGCCTGAGTCAAGAAGGGGAAGTTATGATTAATTATGAAAAGTACCGGATTGCTGTTCCGGGAACTGGCCATATCGGTAAAACACTTGCTCGCAGTCTCGCCTCTGCCGGTCACTCCGTTAAGGTCGCAAATTCACATGGGCCTGAAACGATAGCGCTGAAGCAGCCGATGCAGTCAGTGCAATACAGGTGATCCTAACCGATGAACTATTGCCGTAATAGGGCTCATTCAGCGCGAAAAGCGACGTTTTAACGAACGCCGAAATAAACCGGCAGTACTGATGCTCACCTCGCAATTTCTCAGCACCTCGCGCGGCGTAATTGCCGGGATGGCCGTCAGTGCGATCGGTATTTTCTGCTATGTACAACTCGGCGTTGAGCCAAAAATCATGTGGGCTGGCCCAAATGCGGTCATTGGTGGCCTGCTGTTTGGCTTTGGTATCGTGCCGGCGGGTGGGTGTGAAACTGGTTGGATGTACCGCGCCGTCGAAGGTCAGGTACATCACTGGTGGGTGGGACTCGGGAACGTCATCGGGTCAACGATTCTGGCGTATTACTGGGACGATCTGTCACCTGCATTAGCCACAAGCTGGGATAAAGTGAATCTGCTGAGTACCTTTGGGCACTGGGTGGATTGCTGGTGACATACGCCCTGCTACTGTTCGCGTTCCTACTGGTTATCGCGCAGGAGAAACGCTTTTTCCGTCGCGCAGCGCGTCAATCTAAAATACAGGAGAATGCGGCATGAAAGAGATCGTTCCCGATTATCGTCTGGATATGGCGGGTGAACCCTGCCCTTATCCTGCCGTCGCCACGCTCTAAGCGTTGCCTCAGCTCAAGAAAGGGGAAATTCTGGAAGTGGTCAGCGATTGCCCACAATCCATAAACAATATTCCGTTGGATGCGAAAAACCACGGATACACCGTCCTCGATATTCAGCAAGACGGCCCCACCATTCGGTATTTGATTCAGAAATAACGCTCCAAACAACGCCCTCGCTCGGGGCGTGGTCTCCCCTCCTCTTTGCGGCTAAAAAACAACCAACATAGTGCGTTATCTCTCATTTTCTTTTGATGCGCGGGAATACTGTATCCTTAATTTCCATGAGGATATTCTAATGAAAAAATTACTGATTTGTTGTCTGTTCGGCAATACCGCGCACTCTCTGGCAAAAAAAATGCAGCATTCTGTCGATGAACAAGGCATTAAGATTCTGGTAAGCGCCGTCGGTCTGGATAATTTCGCGAGCGTCGCCCCGGCATTTGACGCCTATTTGGTCGCCCCCCATATTCAGTACAAACTGGAAGATTTGAGGAAAGAAATTGGTGAAGGACTGTCCATTACGGTGATTGAAAGTTATCCGTTTGCGTCACTGGATGGGGAAAAAGTATTGGCATTCGCGCTTGAAAATATGCCCGAACTGGCGCAGTAACAGGCTAGAAATGCGCAGAGAAAACAGGCCGCCGAGTGAGCCGTTTTCTCTGTTAATGCACCTCATACAGAATAAAATGCATCTCTAAATCATCATCCAGTAAAATGTGTTCATCAAAATTACCCTGACTCACTGAGCCAATAGCAGATCGCCAGAATTGCAGCGCAGCGGTGTTTTCGAGTATCACTCGGGTTTGCCAAAGCCCGGGACGCCGTTGCACTGCAAGACGAAACGCCTCTTTGCCCACCCCCATCCCTTTGAATTTACGCAGGATGAAAAACTGGTCGATATCATAACGCTCAACGTTATGCGGATAGCGTCGTAGTAAACAGAAACCCGCCAGTTCGTCGCCGTGATAAATCAGAAACGGCCAGTGGTCTTCACGCTCCCAGTGCGGGTCCAGTAACGACGCGTTATAGCCGTATTGTCCGTCACTTCCGCACGGCCACTTGCCATATTCAGCGAGATCGTAGACGTAATAATGAAAAAGATTTTCGACAATGTGTCGATGTTGCGCCGCCGATCGCAGACTCACGGTGTTGTCCGCAGACATTTTTCACTCCCTTGCAGAAAATGATTCGAATCATGGCTATTTCGCCGGTCTGTTCCACGGCATTTTTGACAGTAACATTGCCATGCCACACCAGCCACTGACTCCGGCAAAGAATAAACCTGCACCGACAAAGCCTGACAGTAAAAACAGCCCGCTATTCACGGTGTACCCCAGAACAACGCCTGTAAGAATGAGTGCGCCCGCCACAATCTGAACTTGTCTCATGATCGGCAACGGTTGCTTTTTGTCTTCATTCGTGGGGAATTGAGCGCTCTTCCACGCATTGATACCACCCGTCATCAGTAAAACCGGCGCGGGGCTGACTGCGTTGATAAGCGTACTGGCATTTTGGGCGGTACGCATCCCGGACTGACAATGAAAAATGACAGTCTGTTGCTCTACGTTATCCACTGTTTTACCTGCCGCGATGTCGGAAAGAGGCACCGAACGCGCGTTCGGTATGTGTTCGCGCAGATATTCAGCGCGGTCTCGAATATCAATGAGCACGGCCCCTTGTTCAATGAGTTTTTTCGCTTCGAGCGGTGATACGGATTCTGGGATCATGTGAGGTCCTCCGGGCAGAAAATGTCTTTTAGGGTGGAGATGATCTTTTTAACAGCCAGGTCTTTGATGAAATAGTTCACGCGTTGCGCCACCCTCTCCGACTCAATCAAGCCATCGTCTTTCATTTTTGCCAGGTGCTGTGAGGTTGCAGAAGGCGTTAAGCCGGTCAATTGCGCCAACTCCCCTGACGAAGTGCCGGGTCTGTCAATGAGAATGCAGAGGATCAAAAGACGCCTGCTGTTGCTCATCGACTTGAGCAGTTTTGTAGCCAGCGAGGCGCTTTCCTGTAATTGGTGCAGTTGAGTATCTTTCATTTGCAACTTTAGAATTGTCTAAATTTAGAAAACACTAAATCAAATGGCGCTCTTGCGCAATCAAAAGATCTCGATAGCTGAACGTCTGCTTCGTGCGGGAACGGACGTTGGTGATTGATCAAATGCACTGCCCAGAAAAATCCCTTACTCTGAACATTCAATCCTTACTGGCGTCATGATTGATTAAACGCGCGCGGCAGACATCCAAAATTTCATCGGCCAGCGCGGAATTATCCGGGCAGGCACGAGACAGCACCAGAGCGCCAACAAGATGCGCGATGGTATCTATCAGGTCAGCGCGCGAACCCTTTTCAGTCCCTAAAACGGCGAGTTGGCGTTCAATTCCGGCTGCAAATGTCTCCTTGATTGACTCCGATTGACGCGCTGCATCAGTACCCAGAGCCGACATCACACAGCCAGTCCCCTTATCATCACGGTGTTGGCGGGAGAGATAATATTCAATGAATTTTTCCCGGTTAACACCCTCCGTTTTCTTGGCGGATTGCGTAAAGCCGCAGCTCATCGCTTCAGACAACAAATCAGCCTTGGAACCAAAGTGCTTGTAGAAGCCGCCATGAGTTAACCCTGCCTCTGACATCAGTTCAGCTATCCCGATGCCATCGTAACCGCGCTCACGAAAAAGCTCTGAGGCCGTTTCAACGACTCGCATCCTGTTCTCACGAACCTGCTCTTTTGACACTTTCATGTTTTTACCCTCTCAAAACAGAGCCTGATTATACATTGATGATGATCATAATCAAACCAGTTGACTTTAATGATTATGACCATCATCATTAATTCATCATCTCGACCAACCCTTTAGCAGGCGAATAATCATGACGAACCAGGCACTATTTCAACCCTATGATCTTGGCCCGATAACCCTTGCCAACCACATCGTGATGGCTCCCCTGACGCGTAATCGGGCCGGTGCGGGGCTGGTACCAGGCGAGCTGGCAGCAACGTATTATGCCCAGCGTGCTACCGCTGGACTGTTGATTACCGAAGCCACGCAGATTTCAGCACAGGCGCAGGGCTATCAGGATACGCCGGGGATCTATACGCAGGATCAAATCGATGGCTGGCGCAAAGTGACTGACGCCGTGCATGCCAAAGGTGGGCGGATATTTGTTCAGCTTTGGCACGTAGGACGCATTTCGCATGTCGATTTACAGCCTGGTGGTGCTTCGCCAGTCGCACCTTCCGCAATCCGCGCCGAGACGAAAACCTTTGTGAACAACGGTTTTGCTGATGTCTCAGCGCCACGTGCGCTCGAGCTGCAGGAAATAAACGGGATCATCGACGATTTCAGAAAGGCGTCTGCCAATGCCATTGCCGCCGGGTTTGATGGCGTAGAAATCCACGGTGCGAATGGGTATCTGCTGGAACAGTTCCTTAAAGACGGCGCTAATCAGCGTACCGATGAATACGGCGGCTCTGTCGAGAATCGTGCGCGCCTGCTATTAGAAGTCACTGCTGCCGTCATAGATGAGATCGGCGCCGATCGCACTGGTGTGCGCATTTCACCGGTATCTCCTGCTAATGCGATTTCATGCAGTGATCCGCAACCTCAATATGACTACCTCGCTGAGCAACTCGATGCATTAGGCATCGTGTATCTCCATGTGATTGAAGGTGCTACGGGCGGGCCGCGTGATGTAGCCCCCTTCGATTACGATTCACTGCGCCGACGCTTTAAAAACACGTACATCGGCAACAATGGCTATGACCTGCCGCTGGCGACCGCTCAGCTTGCGCAAGGCAAAGCCGATCTGTTCGCGTTCGGTCGTCCGTTCATCTCCAACCCGGATCTGGTCGAAAGGCTGAAGACCGGCGCATCTCTGGCACCACTGAATCCTGAAACGCTTTATGGCGGTGGCGCTGCGGGATATACCGATTACCCGTCACTTACTCAGACCAGCCAGTAAAGCATCAAATGTCACGGCGCTGCCTGCATCGCACCTTTCAGATTCTGTTAACACATCCATAAAGAAGATCAACTCATGACTAAAGCTTCAGTTCTTATTACAGGCGCATCAACAGGTATTGGTGCTGTTTACGCAGAACGGTTCGCCCGCCGGGGACACGACCTTGTTCTGGTCGCCCGCGACAAAGCAAAATTAGAGATACTGGCCGATCGCCTGCGACAGGAAAATAGTATTTCTGTCGATGTTCTGCCTGCCGACCTCACGCAAGCCGTGGATTTAGCGACTGTCGAAGCGCGTCTGCGCGAAGATTCGCAGATTGGTATTCTTATCAATAACGCGGGTATCGCGCAGTCCGGTAGTTTTACAGAACAGACGCCTGAGTCGATAGAACGCCTCATCGCGCTTAACGTCACGGCATTGACCAGACTGGCCAGTGCCGTGGCACCACGCCTTGTAAAAGCCGGTGAAGGGTCGATCGTTAATATCAGTTCCATCGTTGGACTCGCCCCTGAATTTGCAATGACGGTTTACGGTGCAACCAAAGCCTTTGTTCTTTTCCTGTCTCAGGGAATGAATGTAGAACTGTCGCCTAAAGGCATTTATATCCAGGCGGTGCTTCCTGCCGGTACCTACACGGAAATTTGGGACCGCGCGGGTATCGATATCAGCAACTCGGCAAAATTCATGGAAGTGGGCGAGTTAGTCGATGCTGCACTGGTGGGCTTTGATCGCCGTGAACGGGTCACCATCCCACCTTTACAGGATGCTGCCCGCTGGGACACGCTCGATGCTTCGCGTCAGATTTTGCTTTCAGACATCAAACAAGATGAAGCCGCAGAGCGATATAAAGCTCTCTAGGTAAAGAGGTGTACTCGGCAGAACGATTTTTTGTGTGTTCTGCCGAGCGGCAAATCATACATAAATCGCTTATGGCGCCTCTTCTCATCTCCGATGAGAAACCTCTAATAAATCATGAAGGTCTCGTTCAGCATGACAAAAAAACGTGTAGCGCTCGTTACAGGCGCTTCCTCAGGTATCGGCAGAGCGTCTGCTATTAAACTGTTAGCAGCAGGTTATACGGTATACGGCACAAGTCGGCGTGGTGCGTTGGCGGGTACGCATCCGTTTCCGTTATTGACGCTGGATGTGACGGACGATGCCTCTGTCAAAGCGGCCATTGATGAGCTGCTGCGCCTGGAGGGGCGGATCGATATTCTGGTGAATAATGCGGGGTTCGGGGTCGCTCCGGCGGCGGCGGAAGAAAGTTCCATTGAGCAGGCCAGGCACATTTTTGACACCAATTTTCTGGGCATCGTCAGGTTAACGCGGGCTGTTGTCCCTCAGATGCGCCGTATGGGCAGCGGACGTATCATTAATATTGGTTCGATACTCGGGATCGTTCCGTTGCCGTATGTAGCACTTTATGCTGCCAGTAAGCACGCGGTCGAAGGATACACAGGCGCACTTGACCATGAACTGCGCACGCAGGGTATCAGGGTATCCGTTATCGAACCTGCCTACATAAAAACTCAGTTTGAAGCCAATAATATAGAGCCGGATGCGAAGCTGGAAGAATATGACCTTATCCGGGCGAAGCTAACGAAAGTGGTCAGTAAGGCAATGGCCGAAGCGGAAAGTCCGGACGTTGTGGCAAGCGTAGTGGTTAAAGCTGCTGAGACTTTGCGACCAAAGGTGCGTTACACCGCGGGAACGCTGGCCGGTAAATTGAATTTTCTTCTCAGATTCGCGCCAGCAAAAATCCTGGATAAGGTCGTGCGAAATAGCCTTCAGCTTGATGCGAAAGAATAAAAATGAAATTTTCGCGACTGGCTATTCTGGCATCGGTGTTGTTTTTCCTTCTGGCTACGGCATGGATGTTTTTCCCGGAACAGCTCCTCACGCTGTTGGGAATTGAAACCACACCCGGTACTGATGTGCTCGGCCGACGCTCTGCTGCATTCTTTGCAGGAACAGGAGTCATGTGTGTTTTAGCAAGGAATGCTGAGCCTTCCCCCACTCGATATGCTCTGGCCGCCGGGATTAGCACAATATGTTTTGTCTTAGCCGTGTCTGGCATCGTCGAATGGCAGGAAGGACATGTCAACGGGAAAATTCTTGTGGCCGTGCTTATCGAGCTGTTACTGGGAATCGCTTTTTTACTCAGCAATAGGGGCATCCGGAAAATCGACAGGATAAACAACAAATGAAGACTAAGACGATGAAAGTATTCACGTTTAAACACTATGGAAAATCCCCGGAGCTGGGATTTGAAAACAGAGATTATCCCTCCATCGGTCCTGACGAAATTCTGGTCAAGGTTTACGCAGTAGGTCTCAATCCCATTGACAACATGATCCCTACCGGAATTTTCAAACCGGTTTTGCATTTTACGCTTCCCGCAACACTGGGTAGCGACCTGTCCGGGATTGTGATTGCAACGGGAAACCGAGTGACGCGTTTCAAGCCCGGCGATGAAATCTTCGCCAGTATTTTCGACAGGGGCACAGGCTCTCTTGCCGAATTTGCCGTTGTTCCTGAAAACCTTGCGGCCTTTAAACCTGCAAATCTGAATTTTGTGCAGGCCGCTTCACTGCCGATGGTGAGCCTCACCGCCTGGCAGGCGCTCACAGAGAGAGCCAATCTGCAGCCTGGTCAAAAGGTTTTCATCCCAGCGGGTTCAGGGGGAATTGGGAGTTTTGCCATCCAGTTGGCGAAGCATCTTGGCGCAAAAGTGGGAACGACGACAAGTTCAGTCAACGTCGAGTGGGTCAGTCGTCTCGGCGCAGATGAAGTGGTTGATTACAAAACGCAGGAATTTGAAAACGTGCTGAGTGGCTACGATTTTGTTCTGGGCACTGTCAGAGGGGATACGATTGAAAAGTCCATTTACATTCTTAAGCCTGGCGGAAAGATTATTTCTCTCATTGGGCCGTTAGATGCTGCTTTTGCACGTGAGCGGCATTTAAATATCCTTTTGCGTTCTATATTCAGTCTGATGAGCCGTAAAATCATCCGTCTTTCTAAGAAGAGGAGCTTAACCTATTCATTTCTCTTCGTTCGGCCTGATGGCAAGCAACTCGCTCAAATAAGTCAGCTCCTGGAAGCGGAACACATTATTCCAGTGATTGACAAAGTATTCCCCTTTGCAGAAACAAAGGATGCGCTTGACTATCTGGCTGGAGGACACGCGAAGGGAAAAGTTGTCGTTACTATTCAAGAGTGACAACAACTGCGGTTTGCCTCTGCCTAAGAGACAATAGCGACTCTGCTCATCAGCTGTGTATGGTTCGGCCGGAGTATCTTTATTTACTTACTTAATTCATTCGTACCTGCAAAATGTTGCAAGATGTAAATATTTAACTTATGGTGCGCCCCTGGCTTCTGCTAACACCAGACCTAATGGGCAGAAGTTCAATTGAGCGGGGAGGATTGATGTCTTTCCCCGCAGTTTTTATTGGCGAATCGCCCCAAAAACCCTCACCTTATTCCAAACTAAAAACCCGCACTTAGCGGGTTTTTAGTGTTTGTTGCTACCGTTTATCTGAACGATGAATTCAAAGGAACTTCAGCGTCAGGTTCGTGCGTAATTCTGTTTCGGAGATCGCGACGAATTATCTCAATAGACCAGAACCAAATTAAGTGGCCAAGTATTTCAGAGACGTTTTCATACCATGGAAGGTCGAAAAGCGGTGGGGTTAAGCCCATCAGCGGGAATGAAATCATATGGACAAATAGCTGTGCAAGTGCACCGGCTAACAGCCCCTGCCATAACTTAATTTTAGGGAACACTTCTGCAACGACACAATAACCAACGGCAAACACGATGGAGAATATAATGTGTGTTACTCCAACCCAGTTAAACGCATGCCCCGCAAAGGTATAGACCGCTGCATTTGGGTCAACCATTCCCAGCCAATCGCGGAGAAAAATGTAGGGAGGATTAAGGAAGTTTCTGGAGCAGTCGATATGCTCAGCCGCGCGAATTAATGATTCAGGCCCACATGCACTGGTAAACATATCAACAGGACTACGCGGTGGAAGTGGGACTTCAGCGCCCCATTTTACAAATGCCGAAACCACACCGGAAATAAGCCCAACAAACAGTGCAACACCAAAACGACGCCTACGGGGTTCGGTCTGCACAAAAAAGTCTTTTAACGCCATAAATCCACCACTTAGAAAGAATATTTACAGTTCCTTAATCTTCCTTAACTTGGCTGCATTACATTTTGATACAGATCACACTTTACCCTGCAATTTTATGAAAATTGTTTTAACTAACAAAACACTCGGATCGATGTGGGTTTATTTTTGTTAATGAGCGCACTTCGCTTTAACGTCACGGGCGCCTTTTCCGTGAGCAGAGAATTAATACGCAATGATTGTCACGTCATTAGAGTCAATGAGTGCTCTGTACAACGACGCCGACAGGAAAGAAAGGAAAAACTGGCCATATAACGACCAGTTTTGCAGAAGGGTTTTGCAGAAGAGCTTTAGAAACGATAACCCGCCGAGAACATAAACACCCACGGGTCCAGTCGTGTATGGACACTTTGCTGTTCACCGCCCGCTTTAAAGCGCACGTCGGTGTCGATATCCATGTACCAGACCG
>NZ_JAZQNX010000015.1:0-10632 GCF_045627565.1 Lelliottia sp.
AGCATGTTGAATTTAGTGTTGACACAAAATAGCGAGGCCATTAACATGCGCCTCGTTCACACGATTCCTCTGTAGTTCAGTCGGTAGAACGGCGGACTGTTAATCCGTATGTCACTGGTTCGAGTCCAGTCAGAGGAGCCATATTTGAGAAGCCCGCTCAGGGAAACCTGAGCGTGCTTTTTGCTTTGTGCGGTTTGGTCTGAATAACCATTCTCTTCATGCAACCATCGCACTGAAGGGTTCTCACTTTAATACATATTTGAGGAAGGCGGTTGCTGTTATGTGATTGGCTCAATGCGCAACGGCAAAATCATTACCGCCCAGCGCATGCTGCTGGTTCGCCTGTACCAACTGGCAGAAAGGCGTGAGCAGGTGAAAGACGTGCCCCGCCCCATTGCTATTTATCTTTCCGAACTGAAATACCATTTATCAAGGCCCGCGATGGAAGGTTTAGGCGCGGCACACGATAAAGCTGTTCACATTATTATGGACCATCAGTCGAATGCCGATTTAAAAGACTGCCCGGCCGATTTGAAAGGTGACGCCGTTGTCGGCGCGGTCGTTGAAAACGCCAAATTCAAACGGGTATATCGCGTCATGGACCCGGATACCGCTGAATGGGTGGCAAGGATGTCCGGCACCATATTAGTCGATGATGAGGTCCGCAAAGCGAAAACCGACGCCGTGTTGACAGAAACTATCGACGATGAACGCACCATCAGACAGGCCGAGCGTTTCTTTACCGACAGCAATATGATCCTGAATCTACCCGATGTTGTCAGCTTCATCTTCACGACAAAAACACTCCCGGCTGCTTCTCTGATTTCGCCCATCAGGGTGAAAAAACGCGAACTAGAGATCTGTGCCGTGTCGCCCGCAATTGCCGCCACCGCCGCAACGATAAACATCACCCTGGATTTTAGCGAGGAGGAAACCTCCCCCGGACCCGCATCAACACCGGATATCACCACAACGCGGCCCGATCTTTTTTTTGATGGGGCGGACAAAAAAGACACGACGACACAGAATACCGGTAAAGAGGAAAACCCGTCATTACTGGATTTTTAGTAGGGGGAATGATGCTGATCACCGCATATAGCGAACGCCAGACGCGACACCGCGAAAAAATACAACGACTGCTGAATTTTCTGAAGGAAGAGACGTACAGTGACTTTAAAACGCTGATGTTGTTTGGCTTCAGGGATCATAAATCGCTGTATTCCCTGCTTTAAAAAGTCGAGGTCATGGGGTTAATACAAAAGCACGTCCTGGTATCATGCACGATGAAAATTACATTGTGGGGCATAACCAGTGACGGACTGGCCGTTGTGTTAACCCCCGACGATGCGCTTTTTCCGGCGCGGTTTGAGCCTTCAAAAATCACCAGCTGGACGCTGGAGCATCACCTTGATAATCAGGCGGCACGGATTATCCTTGAGCAAAAAGGCGCATCCGGATGGATAGTCGCTCGGGTATTCTAATGTCTTCGCGACGTCCGCTCATCGCTCACAGCGGCCTGTCATGCCTGCTTAAAAAACAGGCTTAGCGTAGGATATTTTCCGTTTTCCAAACGGCCCCCTAAATGAACGCAAGTAATTAATGTTTAACATAAATAGTATTTACTGCATCGTGATTATAAGTCACATTTGATAATGTCACTTTTGGAAATGCGGCGCTTTTTCCATCATTCTGGGAGATCATTTCTGATGCTGGTAACCATGTCCAATAAAGAACTTTGCCGGTGATCTAGGCCGTTTTTGAAAAGCGTCTGCGTCGCCCTGATGCCGCTTCTCAGTTGGTTCTCACAGAACGTCAGGTTCAGCGTCTGATGAACCGCTTCAGGGAATAAGGTGCTGCCGGACTGATGAACACCCGTGACGGTATGCCCGGAACTCATCGCATTAATGTTGCACTGCGCCATCGGATACTGCCGCTGCTACGTGAAAATTACGTCGATTTTGGCTCCACACTTGCTGCAGAAAAGCTTCAGGAGCGCCATGAGATTTGCGTTTCTGTCGAGACGCTGCGATGCTAGATGGCTGCTGACGGTCTCTGGGTGCCGCATGCCCATCGGCGTCCGCGAGTCTATTAGCTTCGGTATCGCCGCGACTGTTTAGGTTAACGCATTCAGATCGACGGGTCACATCACGACTGGTTTGCGGCCTGCTGATTTACATCGATGGCGCCACCGGTCGCCTGATGCACCTGATATTTTGTCAGAGCGAATCTGCCTTCGGTGATAATTGCAACATGCAAAATGCTTTTCATCCAGCAATATTTCGTCTGGAGATATAGCCACGCGAACAGCTGGCTTCACGCCGTAAAGACAAACAAAATGTTGAGCGCATACCAGGTTTGAAGATCATAAAAGGCTGATGCGAAGAACGGCTAACTAATGATCGCCCACTGTCATTGACGCTTCGCGAGCTCCTGAACACGTACTTGAAACTTGAAAAAGAACTCGCCAACGGCGAAAGGTAATAGTATTACCCATCACATTCACCTCTAACCGTCATGCAAGTCATTCACTATTTGTATAAATATCCAGTGGTATGAATGGCATCAGAGTGTATTTTTGAAGATTTGACCATCTTTCATGATGACGCGGAACGCCTGCTCGGGCTGGGCGATAAGCTGAATATCAGTCAGCGGATTGCCATCAACCACAATCATATCAGCCAGTGCACCTACTTCCACCACCCCCAACTTGTTGGGATAGGGGTTACGAGGCCCAGATAGGGCGCAGAGTTTTGCATTAACGCTGGTAGCCATTTTCAGAATTTCCAGAGGCGTATACCAGCGAATGAGCTTGGCTAACTGAGCGCCCTGACGGGTGGCGAGTCGCGCATCAAATAGCGTGTCAGTGCCCCAGGCCGTTTTAATATTGTATTTTTTCGCAAGTTTGTAAGCCGTATCGGTGCCTGCAGACATAACGAGTTGTTTGGCGCGTGAAGACGGGTTGGACATCGGCACCGCATCCTCATCATCAAGGAAAGGCTGTAAACACCACCATAACTCCTGCTTCGCCATCAGCTGCACCGTCTCTTCATCCACAAGTTGACCGTGCTCGATACATTTCACACCACCTTTGATCGCCATGGTTACGGCGCGCGCCGTATACGCGTGGACTGTGACGTAGGTTCCCCAGTTTTCTGCGGCCGTTACTGCAGCCTGAATTTCTGGCACTGAACCTTCGGTAACGTCAATACCGTCATACAACGAGGCCACTCCACCGCCCGCCATAAATTTAATCTGAGAAGCGCCGCGCATAAGTTGCTCTCTGGCGCGTAACAGAACCTGATCGGCTCCATCAGCAATTGCCGTAATTCCTACCCGCTCGATATAGCTAAGGTGTTCGGCAGGTGTGCGCGGTAATTCGTTAAGCATACGGAAATCACCGTGCCCACCCGTTTGGGAAATGAAAGCCCCCGATGGATAAATTCTCGGCCCTATTGTAATCTGCTCGTCAATCGCTCGTTTCAGACCAAAAACCGGGCCACCCATATCGCGTACCGTCGTAAAACCGCGTAGCAATGTCGCCTGTGCCTCAGCGATAGCCAGCGCCTGTATATAATTAAAGTCGGCTGTCATGGCTGTCATCATTGATGGACGAGCCATAATGGCATGCCAGTGAGCATCAATCAGACCTGGCATCAGGACACCGCCCGCACCGTCAATGACTTCAACCTCTGGTGGCAAAGGCGTCTCTGCAGGCTCTATTGACTTGATTATCTTGCCTTCGATAATTACTTGCAGTCCTTCACGCAAATGATCCGAAACGCCATCGAAGATACGTATGTTAATAAACGCTTTCAATTCCGCAGTAGGGGCGGTTGCCTCACTATGTTGCGATTTCCGTCCGGGTAATGCTGCTGAGACTGTCTCTGCTGTAATCGGCGGAGCTTTGGCTGCTTGTTGGGTAAGAACAGTATTGATGCGAACAAATGCGGGACTGTGGCAAAGACAAGTATCAGAATGTTCATGGTTAGAATGAATGAAAGATAATGACCACATAATACTAAGATCCTTATTCAATTAAATCATAAGCACAAACAATAAACCTAGCATAATTATATCTTGTTTTTAAAAATAATTTTTTAAGTTCAACCTCAATAAAATAATTGAATGATATGCAACTAATTTAATATCAAGAGTTGTCTGGAGGATTATACTGATAAAATGGAAGCGCCAAGGAAGCGCAATCTGAGAATTCGACATTAATTGGTTTGTCCCGCTTGTGCATCAAGCCCGAAGAACACCTAAATTTGGGGGGTACATGCCGATGTTTCACCTGCTAATCGGGCTAGTAGGCAAAACAGGCCGCAGATGTTTCAAAGCTTTGTTATTGAAGAAAAAGGCACAGAGCGCCCGCATACAGGGGAATACAATGAGCATTTTTCACCGGGCCATGATGTCTGCACACGTTACGCGACTCCGCTGTATACTACAGAACACAAGTTCGAATCCCATTGCGGCTGGCCGCCTCTCTGACGTTGAAAACGCCGGCGAAGAGTCACGCCCCTCACTGCCGAACGATATTTCTGTACAAATAAATGCGGTTCCCGACATGCATTTTGTTCATCAGCCTGGCGCGACTGGCATAAATATTTTTGATATTTACGCCCAGACGTAGGCCAATTTCGCGGGTATCCAGTCCCTCCTGAAGACAGGTTAGTACGTCGTTTTCGCGTTCAGACAGTTTGCTCTTCACTCTATAATTAAAATGCGTATGATTAATCGACAGGCAGTAAAGCACTTCGCTCATTTCACTCCGGCGATCGATAAATATCACGTTCTCCAGATGGCATAATGCATAATAGTCAAAATCATTTGAGATAAATGCATAAACCTTTTTGTTCAGAAATGAACATTGTTCTACCTGTGAACGGCTGGTTGTTTCCACATCGACAATAAAATAATCGCTACCAAACGGATGGGATGAAAAGAGTTTTTTAAGCCCTAACATGAAAAAATAATCTTCAGATAAAAAGGTATGCAGCGAGCTCATTGTAATTCCCTTTTTCACTTTCGTCTATTTACGGCTCATGCCATAAGCAATGAGCTTTTTTTTATTTTTTACCACACGATCACTTTTTCATAATCAGAGGCTGAATAAAATCAGCGTAAGATTATTATTAAGTCGGTGTTATCTTACAGGCGTAGCCGTATTCTGAAATGCAAAGAAAAACTTATGCTGTTTATTCATTATTTAAGGGGTGATGATTTATAATTAACGCCACAATAAAATAGATGGTCTCCTATGTATCCCTGCAATCGATTCACTTTTACTTTTATCACATTCATCAGTGTAAATCTTGCTGGCGGCATTCTTCTTTTTGAAAAGATGAAAGTCAGTCAGAGAATAAACACTCAAAAAAACGTTATTATTATCCGCGATGAAATTGACCGCGTTCTCAACCATGCTCGGATTGCCAGTCACTCCGCCATACATTTCCTTGAGGGGAAATGCGATTCGGCCACACAAACCGATATTCGCAAAATTGTCGCGACCATTCCTGATATCCGCACGGTCAGTCTGCTCCGGGGCAACGAGATCTATTGCTCCTCGGTTTTCGGGGCTCAGTTTTTCAGACTGGATGCCCAAAGCACGCCGCCGTTAGGGCTCTCCCTGATGGATGGCAATGCGCTCACGCCCTACCGGTCGCTTCTGATTTATCGCACCGAGCATGTCGGCAAGAGCGTGATGGTGGGCATCGACGGTTATTACCTGCAAAACAAACTTAAGACTAACGACAGGCGCACGGATTACCAGATGACGCTGAACGGTCTGACGCTTAACGCAGCAGGTCAGGTTCTGACGCACCGGAACAATACCGCGTCTGCGCGCTATTTCTCCCCGGTGTATAAGTACCAGATCAACGCAAATCCGGTCGTGCCGGTCAGCCCGGATGTATTGCTGAAAACTGTCTGGCAGGATGAAAAGCTAGGGGTTTGCTTGACGCTTTTACTTTCCGCCCTGCTCTCGACAATAACCACTAAAACACTTTCCCACCGTAATACTTTATTGTTTATGCTTAAGAAAGCGCTGGATAAAAATGAACTCATTCCCTTTATTCAGCCGATAGTCGAAGCGGAAAGCGGTAATACCGTCGGCGGCGAAGTACTGATGCGCTGGAAACATCCGCAGCGGGGGCATATTTCCCCTGAGCATTTTATTCCGCTGGCGGAACAAAATGGTCTGATTACCCGCATAACGCAGTCGGGATTACGTCAGGTTGCGGACACACTGAACTCCGGTGACATTATTAACTCCCGCGATATGACCTTATTTTTCAACGTCTCCGCCGCTGATTTTATGAATCATGACATTATAGATTGGTGCCGTAAATTCATGCGAAAAACGCCGTTTTCTGGCTGGCAGATCGGGCTGGAAATTACGGAAAGAGAACCTGTTGAAGACACGCAACTTGTTCAGACGTTGTGTGAACAGCTCGACGCGCTGGGTGTGCAGATTTCGATAGATGATTTTGGTACGGGGAATTCTAATTACCGCTACCTGATGCAGTTTCGCCCGCGCTATATCAAGATTGATAAAGTCTTTACGTTGGGCATCGAAACCGACGCCAGTAAAGAAGCTATTGTGCGCAACATTATTGCAATCGCGCAAGATATGCGCTGCATGACCATTGCAGAAGGTGTGGAAACCGCCTCGCAAAAGGTGAAACTGGCGGCGATGGGCGTCACGCATTTTCAAGGATATTACTTCTCGAAGCCAGTTGATATGGCCACTTTTTTCCAAAACACACTGAATACCCTCCCATAAATAAGGCATCCCCCGAAGGGAATGCCTTTTCTTCCATCGATGTTACTCACCGTTTACCAGTTTAGATCAATCGCTACCGCAGCGGTCGCTACGCCGGGATCGGCACTCGCCCGAGGACACAAAACCCAGACCAAAGGATCAGACCATGATGTTTCTGTCGTGATGGTGCGCAGATTGGTTTTCGTGCCGTCCATCGGAACCGATGAGCTTTTGTCCGTACAACCGGCATCAGTGGCCGCCGTCGTGCCGCGGAAACCGCGCACGTCGCCGTTGATCGCGCCATTTGCTGACATCAACGGCACGCTGTTCTGGTCACCCGCCTGTGATTTTGGTGTCACCGAATAAGACACTGGCAATGAGGTTCCCGTCGGGTTTACGCAGGTTACATCCAGCGAGGAACTCACCGGAATACCGCCCGGTTTACCGGCGTCAGCCGGTGTCACGTCGCCAAATGAAATGGAGGAAGGCGTGCTCAAGTTGCAGCTGACGCCGGTCCAGGTCAGGGAAAACGTACGTTGTTCAAAGGTTGACGTGGTGGCATTCCAGCGGTATCCGCGCGAGGCCTGCGCGTAGACAGTTTTGGTCGCCATTTTTGCCGCACCCGGTTTTACGTAAACCCCGTAACCTATTGCCGCCTGCGTGCCGCCGCCGGTGTTCATTTCAACGACTCCGTTGGAGACGGTGTACGTGGTTCCCACGCCGACACAGTCGGTTCGGGTGCTAAGATCTCCAGACCCGGTACCGAATTTATCCCATGATGCTGACGACGTAGTGTTCAGGCCGACGTTGCTGTTCGGGGTAAACGTCCCGCCATTGCTGTTCGGGTACATATTACCCGCCGTGACCACCATCGGGCCGGACATCGTGCCAAACGGGATCACCAGGATGCCGGGGGCAATTTCATAGCCCCGGTAACCGTCATAAGTCGCCATCGGGTACATGTTGATGCATTCGCCGGTAGACAGCCGTGCCGCAGAAACCAGAATCGTGCCGACCTGTCCGTAGCCGAGAAACGGCACCAGGTTTTGCGAATAATACCAGCCGGGCTTGTTGGCCGGCACGTAGGCGCCCGTGGTCCACGGCAATGTGGTCGTGACCACGTCGCTGATCACCTGATAACCGGAGCTGAGTTGCAGTGCGGAACAGTTCGCTGCGCTGAGCAATGCGGTCGCGCCCAGGAGACACATTGCGCGGCGTTTCCACGGGCTTTTTTTAGGCATGTTTGATTGTGGAATTAATGCGTTCATATCTTACTCCTTTTGCGACGCAGGCCGTAGTTTTCACCGTCCTGCGTCGGAATTCATTGAGGGTTAACGATTAGCGACATTCGCCTTTCATCTGGATAACCGGCATCTGTGCGGTCGGCGCAAGGCCCTGCAGGTTGTAGCTCACGCGGCACTGTTTATCGTGGCCTTTGCCCCACATCACGGACAGTTCGCCTTTTTGCGGCAAGCCGGTCAGATAGACCTGACCGTTATCGCCGGTGATGCCTGTACTTTCTTCGCTGGAGGCACTTTGCACCTGCGCGACGGTTGCGCCAAATGGCACAACTCCCGCGCCGTCTGGACGCGTCAGGATCATCAGCACCTGATAGCCAATGCGGGTGGCAAAGTTGGCTTTCACCACAGCGCCGTTGGTCGGATAAACCGTCTGCTGGTTTTGCGGCAAATCAACGTTATCCGGCAACGTGCTCGGGTCCAGCCCGATGTTATTGCGGGTGTAATCCGAGAGATAAGGCACCACGGCGTACCCGCGCCAGTCGGTTTTCCCGCCATTGCTTGACAGGCTGACGCCTTCCGCGCCGGGTGCGCTGATCAGCGCCACGGAACTACCCAGAGGCCGTGACAAAGTCACGCCTTCCGAATGCACCACCGCGCCGCCGCTCATATTGACGTTCATCGAGCGCATATCCGTCGAATAGCCGTAACCTGCTGTAATGTTGCCTCTGCTGCCCTGATAGCCAACATTAGCAGTGCTACTGCTGACCTGATCCTGATTGCCCCAGCCCTGCATCACGCTGTAAGAAAACGCGCCGTCGGCGTTGCTGCCAGCTATCCCGGCCTGACTTTGCGTGCGGCCGTGATTGTCATGCGTGAACTGGCTGCTGGCGTAGGTGTTTTGCAGCACGGACGAATAACTGAAAATGCTGAACGGAATGTTTAAGTTGAATGACACCTGACGGTTTTCCGGCCAGTCGCCGTTGCCTTTCATCCGGTCAACGGTGTAATAAAGCCCGTAGCTGATGCCTTTAATACTGCCGTTATACCCGGCAGAAAGGCTGGTAAGCGTTTTCGTCGAGCCGTAATAATCATCACGGTTGGCGCGCAGGCTGACCGAGCCGAAATCGCCCAGTTGCTGCGTTACCTGCGTCTGAAAACTGCTGCGGCGGCGGCTCGTGATCCACGGCGACACGTCTTCCTTCTGCGCATAACCCATGCTGTTGTATTCGGAGAAACTGTAATAGTCTCGCGTCGAATAACGCAGCGCCGTCAGATCGACTGACGTTCCGGTGGTGAGCATACTTTTGGAATAGCGCACGCGCCACGATGCACCACCCTGACGATCTTTGTCTTCAAACTGCGTGCTGGAAAACGTGCCGTCAGCCGACATTGCGCCCCAGTCACCGAGAGAAACTCCGCTCCCCATGCTCAGCGCGCTGTATTTTTGCGACGTCAGCAGGCCGCCGTAGAGCGTCAGGTTTTTCGGCAAACCGTAAATCAACGTGGCGAGCACAAAGTCTGACTGGCGCGAGCCTTGCGTGGTTCCGCCGTCATAACGTCCGGCGGTGACTTCATATTTCACCGCGCCCGGCCGCAGCATCACCGGCAATGAAGAATACGGCACCACGAAGCTGTGAACGCTGCCGTCAGCTTCGGTGATCGCCACGTCCAGGTCGCCGGACATCCCCGCCTGATACAGATCTTTAATTTCAAACGGGCCGGGCGCGACATACGTTTCGTACACTACGTAGCCGTTCTGACGTACCGTGACTCGGGCGTTACTATTCGCCACGCCGTTAATCTGCGGCGCAAATCCGCGCAACCGCGCGGGCATCATCTGGTCGGCGGAACGTAGCTGCACGCCGCGGAACGGCACACCATCCAGCACATCGCCACCGGTACTGGCTTCGCCCATCAGCAGGCGCGAACGCCAGTCGCGGATATCTCGCGCCAGATAGGTATTGGAAAAACGCGTACTGTCAGTGTTGTTGCCGCTGTCAGTGTCGGAATGGCTGTGTGTTATGGTGCTGCGCAGCCGCCACGCCCCGGCATTCGCGCCAGTCTGTACGTTGGCAAAAACGTTGTTGGTTGCGCGCTGATCGTTGTTCACCGTCTGCTCATTGCGTCCGGCGCTGAGATTGTAGTTAAACAGCATCGCCGGGATCCCGTCGTCCCACTGCGCGGGATCGCTCTGGCTGTCCCTGCCCGGCTGCATGGCGACCTGCGGAATGCTGACATCCAGCCGCAGGCGCGATAAATCAAACTTCACCGTGGATTGAGGGATCAGCGCAGTCAGATTGTCCACCGGCTGATTTTTCGGTAAATCTTTCAGCGCGGGCAGTTGATCCACATTCACGCCAAGCGTTTTCAGCAATTCAGGCGTCAGTTGCGGCGCGACATTGCCCTGCGAATTTTTTGTGAACACCAGATCGCGGGACTCAGCTTCACGCTGGTTCACGAAAATCGTCACCAGATAATCACCCTCGGCCACACCGCCCGCGTGCGAGAATGCGGACAGATCGACCTCGGAGGTGCCCGTCCCCAGCGAAAGCAGCTCAGGGTCGAAGTAATCTTCTGCCCACGCACCGTGGCAGCTCATCAAAACTAAAAGTGCAAGTGAATTGCGAA
>NZ_JAZQNX010000016.1:0-1855 GCF_045627565.1 Lelliottia sp.
TAATGCCTACCTGTCCCGCGTTGCGGAGCTGAACGGCGTTTCCACTGATGACGTGGCGAAGAAATTCACCGTCGAACCGTCGGTCACGCAAACCCTGATGAACACCCTGCAGGTGTCCTCCGCGTTTCTGACCAAAATCAACATCGTCCCGGTCGATGAGTTGAAAGGCGAAAAAGTCGGGGTGGGTGTCAACGGCACGATTGCGAGCACCGCTGATACTGCCGGTGATAACGAGCGCAAGACCGCCGATTTTACGGCGCTGGAATCCAACAAATACGAATGTGCGCAAATCAACTTTGATTTCCATATCCGTTACAAACAGCTCGCCCTGTGGGCGCGATTCCAGGACTTCCAGACCCGTATCCGTGACGCGATTATCAAGCGCCAGTCGCTCGATTTCATCATGGCCGGTTTCAACGGCATTGAGCGCGCGGAAACCTCCAACCGCACAAACCATCCGATGCTGCAGGATGTGGCGGTGGGCTGGCTGCAGAAATACCGTAAGGAAGCGCCAGCGCGCGTGATGTCAAAAATCACCGACGCAGACGGCAAGGTCATTTCCGATGTGATCCGCGTGGGGGAGAACGGCGACTATCAAAACCTCGATGCGCTGGTGATGGATTCCACGACCAACCTGATTGACGAGATTTATCAGGATGACCCGGAGCTCGTCGTCATTACCGGGCGCAAGCTGCTCGCGGATAAATATTTCCCGATCGTCAACAAGACGCAGCCAAACACCGAATCACTGGCCGCTGACATCATCATCAGCCAGAAGCGCATTGGCAATTTGCCCGCCGTGCGCGTGCCGTACTTCCCGGCGGATGCGCTGATGATTACGCGCCTCGATAACCTGTCGATTTACTTCATGGACGACGCGCACCGCCGCGCCATCATCGAGGAGCCCAAGAAAGACCGCATCGAAAACTATGAGTCGATGAACATCGATTATGTGGTTGAGGCTTACGCCGCCGGTTGCCTGATTGAAAACATCAAACCTGGTGAGTTTGCCGCGCCTGCTGAGCAAAGCGCCGCTGCACCTGCTGACCAGAACGGCGGAGAGTAAGTCATGACGAGCCCCGCAGCGCTTCACATGATGCGGGTCTCGGCCTCTGAAACTGCGCAGCGGGGCGCTGCTCCGCTGCGCAATGCAACTGCCTATGAGCAGATGCTGGTTAAGCTGGCCGCAGACTGTCGCACGTTAAAACAAATCCGATCCACTGAGCGCAAGGCAGACAAAAAGCGCGAGCTGCTGCCGTTCTATTTGCCGTGGGTGGCGGGTGTCCTGGCGAATGGCAAGGGCGCGCAGGATGACATTGTCATGACCGTCATGCTCTGGCGTCTCGATGCGGATGATATCGCCGGTGCGCTGGAGATTGCCCGTTACGCGCTGACGTATGGCCTGACGATGCCGGTCGGCGGCCACCGTCGCACCACGCCGTATCTGCTGGCCGAAGAAGTCGCGCTTTCTGCGCAGCGCCTGCGCGATGCGCATCAGTCGCCTGAGCTGGCGCACCTGCTCCACACCCTCGAACTGACTGAGCGTGCGGATATGCCCGATATCGTGCGCGCGAAGCTGCACAAAATCACCGGCTATGTGCAGCGCGATGCGGGGCAATTGCGTGAGGCACTGGCGAACCTGCAGCGCGCGTTTCAGTTAGACCGTGCGGTGGGGGTGAAAAAGGATATCGAACAGCTTGGGCGCCAGCTTAAACCGAAGCCCGAGCCCGCGCCCAAAACGACTAAACCACGCACGCGCAAACCTGCCGCTAAACCGGCGGCACGGCGCGGACGTCCTCCTAAAGCGGCAAAAGCCGCAGGTTAACCGAACGCTCCCCGAGCCGGGCGGCACGCC
>NZ_JAZQNX010000017.1:0-3852 GCF_045627565.1 Lelliottia sp.
CATGCCAATGATCCGACTTATAGGCTTGTCAACCCCCTGCCCGGTTGCCTGTTTCATCGCAATATCCGCGCGACTCACTGTTTCAAGCTTGCTCGCATCAAACATTCCTGAGCCCACCACCTGAGACAAAACTGATGAAGCCGCATACTGTGTAACTCCGCCACCTGATATAGACTTTGCCAGCGCGGTGAGTTGTGTGGTTGTTCTCCCCGCATAGTTTCCGGTCAATATCAGCTGCTGGTTAAACTCAGATGCCTCCTGAGAACCCTTGTACCAGGCCGCGACCAGTAGCCCTGCGACACCAATCATTCCTCCTATGGCCAGCTTCGCCGGGGTCACCAGCGAGAGCATTGCTTTCAGAGGATTAGCCACGCCGCCACACGAATCACGCAGTTGACCGCCCTGCTGTATAGCAACCATATAAAGCGGCATGCCCGAAGCCAGCGACGTTGCTATATCCGTCATCTGCATTGGCAGGTATCGCATAGCATTTCGGTATTGGCCTGCGCTGATAGCGCCGTTCTTCCAGACGTTTTCCTGCTCTTTTAGTTTGGCGATCATCGGAGCAGCCTGCTGTGTCACTCCGAGTTGTGCGGCCTTTAGCTCCAGAATTTCAGCGCGTGTTTTGCCGATTGCAACTGTCTGCTCTTCCAGTGATGCAATGAACGTTTTACCTGAGGCTGCCGCTCTCTGTGCCGCTTGAGCCTGCTCAATGCGAGCTCGCCCTTCTGTCGTTTCAGACTCCATGACCTGCGCCAGTTTTGTACGGGTCGTCTCGAGTACGCTGTTGTAACGGTTAAAATCTTCATCCGCCACCAGCCCTTTACCGCGAAAGTTAGCCAGGCTTTCCTGAATTGAGTCCAGTTCATCCAGAGCCTTATTAACCGGGCTGATTTTATTCAGCAGGTTCTGTAGCTCCTGCCGCTGCTGCTTCAGGCTTTCGCTGTTTTTTTTCTGGTTATCAACACCGGTGCGGAACGTGCTGTTCAGATCATCGGCTTTACCTGCTGCCGCGGCTGCAGTGTCCTGAAAATGTTCCAGTTCTCGGCTACCGCGCTCCAGATCACTGGTGTTAACGCGCAACGAAATAGTGGCGATATCGTTACTCATTACGCCCTCTCTTTATGCATAATTTTCAATGCTGCGCGCTCCATAACCTGTATATCTGAAAGTGCGGTTACCTCGTCGCTCACGTTATGAAGGCGCATTAACCATGGCAAGACGTTGTAGTCCAGGCCCGTTGCGCCACCCATTCCCGTGCGCCACTGTGTACTGACAGCCTGGAACACTAAGAACGAAAGCCATACATCGGGCCATACGTCCACGATCTCATCATCGTAATCGTCCGGACTCAGCCCATAAGGAGCCAGGTCTGCTGCTGTGGGTTCAGGCGTATAGAACGCCGAGGCAACCGCTATCAGTTTTTTTCGCGCTGGCCCATCAGTTCGCGATAATAGGTCTCCGGGATGGACTTCATGGCCGCCGGGTAGTTTTCCAGGAGCAACCCCAGGTTGTCTGCGTTGAAAGCATCAGGCAGCGCCCAGCCTGAAATGATTTCCATCAGAAAATCGGTGGTGGTTTTGCCCTCCAGCTTCTCCAAATCTGCCAGCTCCTTAAGCGGCTTGTGGTTAAAGGTAAAAGTCAGCACGCCATCCTCATCACCAGCGCGCGGGATGGAAACGTTGGCCTTGGAAGTTGGTTTGGGCTGTAGGGTGAATTTGGTCGCCATCGTAACCTCTTAGCGTAAAAAAGCCTCCGGAATGGAGGCTTGTAAGGTGGAAAGTCAGTCAGGTTAAGCTGCAGCGTCGGTCACTTTGTAGAACGTCATCGCCGGCGACTGCAGATTCAGCACTACGCTCACCGTTTCCACTTCGTTTACCGCCGTGGATGGCGTGTCGTCAAAGGATGCGGTCGCAGCCCAGTAACGGTTCTCCTTTGCCTTCGGCACGTACATGTAAGCCGCTACAGTCTCTTCATCTTCGTCCAGTTGGCGCAGCAACGGATAAACCGGCAGTGTGGAGTCATGCGCGATCGAGTAGGTCTGGGAAACAGCGGATTTATAGGTGTTCAGGTTGCGCTGGCGGTCGTCGCTCAGGAACTGAATCTGTGTAGTGTTTTGATCGCCACCGGATTTTGACACCTCGGTGATTTGCGGCAGTTCAGTCCACTCAAGCACCTTCCGGATTGAGCCGCTACCGCCGCCAGCGGCATATTTGTTTTTGTTGGTGGTATTGATATTGCGAAGCGTCACAGCGCTTTCTGCAATCGCGTCAATTTTCGCAATGACATTATCAATACCAGACCAGTTGCAGTTCACGTGAACGACGTCGCCGATCTTGAGTGCATCGGCTTCGCTCACGGTTATCACCGCGTGTTCCGCGTTCGTCGCCCCGGTGAAAGCAATGGCTGGGCCATAGCCCGATGCCAGATAAACGTGAGCGCCGTTAGGCAGTGCAAAGCCCATATTGTGTTCTCCTTCAGAAATAAGAAAACCGGCACAGGGCCGGCCAGAAATGGAACGCTGAGAGACTCAACTGGATATATCAGCGCGATAATTGAGACTGACAGGAACGGTGTAGGAGACAGGTCCAGGGATCCCGCGGAAAATACCAGGCGCGCCATCTATCCAGCAAGTGAAGCCACTGCCATTAATCTCCTGCCCTTCGGGGTATAACTCCACCACCTGTCTCGCAAGCGCAACGGCATCAGAACGGCCTGTTCCGGCCGGTGCAACAACGTTAATCTGGTAGACACCAGAGTACGTCCGGCAGCGGAGTCCGAGATCGAGGGTGCGCGGCGTGGCTGGCATATCGTGAACAGCGAGATAGATTGCGTCTGCAGGTGGGGTAAATGGCACGTTTTCCCAGGCAACCTGGATACCATTTGCATCAGCCCATCCACCTAGCCTGCTGGCCAGCGCTGCGGCAATGTCAGGAATCACTTCACAACCTCCCTGATTACATCATCAAAGAATCGCTGAAACTCTGCAGCAGTGATCCGCACCATCCCGCCCGGCGCCTGGGTGGAGTGCCCCATTTCAAGCGGATAGGCATAAGGGACGTTGTTGCAGAAGTAGATTGAACGCATCCCAACTTTGAACAGTGAAAGCGTGTAGTTTCCCGCGGCTTTGGTGAGATCGCCGGTCTTGTCAATCCGCCCGTTCTCCTCGGTCGTGGGCGCATCAAACGACACCTGCCAGTTGCCGCGAAACCGCCCGCCGGTATAGCCTGGCGGTGCCTTGATATCCATCCCATCCACCAGCCGGGCCTTTTTCTTGAGCCGTCCGGTTTTAGTCAGGTTGGAAGGTACAGCTCTTTGTGCCTCGTTGTGGTCATAGACAGCCTGATTGTAAGAAGCTGCCGTCTGGTTTATCCCCCAGAGCTCGGGATTGCCAACGGGTGACATCATAACCAACTGGTTGAGGATCCGGATGCCGACCGCGCGTACCAAAGCTTCCTGATTCGCTTTCGCCTGGTCCACAAAAGCGGTGATGGCTGCAGTAAATGCCTGGTTATCCCCCATGTTATGCCCTCAACTGTGCCTTATAGCAGAGCACGACAGATCCCGGTTTCGACGGATTCGGTTTCACCACGCGATGCGTTACGCTATCCACGTCGACCAGGTCCCCAGTTATGATTAGCTGCTCAGCAGTAAAGACGATCTGTACATCACCGCTTTCGATAACGGTTCCGTCAATCTCACCCGGTTTGTATGCCGTCTTTACGCCGGTTGCTTTGAAGCGGAGATCTTCCGTTTTATGCTCAACACCGCCGATAACCGTTACAGTACCCTTACGAGTAACGTTATAAGAGACGCCATTCTGCTTAATCATGCGGGTGGCGGTCGCCTGCA
>NZ_JAZQNX010000018.1:0-180167 GCF_045627565.1 Lelliottia sp.
GCGTTTAAGGTGGCGATGACGGCCTGTGTCAGGAAGCTGGTGACAATCCTGAATGCGATGGTGCGGGACAATAAAAAATGGGTGGCAGAATAGCAGTCAGCCGTTGACTTTGAACACAGCTGCTCACCCCAGCCCTCTCCCACGGGAGAGGGTGTAAATACTAAAAACGGTAACTGACGTTACCGTTTTGCTTTTACCTTGCACAAGCCGCAACGATGTTAAATAACAGTTAAAAAATATGACGCAACACGTAAATTCCAGCATTTTACACTTCCCACTCCGCGCCTTTTCCCTATACTCAACCAGGCAAACATTTACTTACATCCGGACATAAATGCGACCTAGAACGCATCCAGGATGGAACACAATTTCACTTAAGGATTGACTATGACCATGCAATCGTCTGGTCTGCTCGCGCGTATTGCGCAGGGCAGCCTGGTTAAACAAATACTGGTAGGCCTAATATTGGGTATTCTGCTGGCGCTAATCTCAAAACCGGCGGCTGAAGCGGCCGGTTTGCTCGGCACGCTGTTTGTCGGCGCGTTGAAAGCAGTAGCACCAATACTCGTTTTGATGCTGGTGATGGCCTCTATCGCCAATCATCAGCACGGACAAAAAACCAATATCCGCCCTATTCTGTTCCTTTACCTGCTGGGGACATTTTCTGCCGCGCTGATCGCGGTGGTGTTCAGTTTCCTGTTCCCGTCCACCTTGCATCTGTCCAGCGCGGCGGGCGATATCACACCGCCATCCGGTATTGTGGAAGTGTTACGCGGCTTGCTGATGAGCATGGTTTCTAACCCTGTTAATGCCCTGCTTAACGCTAACTATATTGGCATTCTGGTTTGGGCGGTTGGCCTGGGCTTTGCGCTGCGTCACGGTAACGAAACAACGAAAAACCTGGTCAACGATGTCTCAAATGCCGTGACCTTTATGGTAAAAATCGTCATTCGCTTTGCGCCGATCGGTATCTTCGGCCTGGTCTCCTCCACGCTGGCCACCACCGGTTTCTCCACACTGTGGGGTTATGCCCAACTGCTGCTGGTGCTGATCGGCTGTATGGCGGTCGTCGCGCTGGTGATTAACCCGCTGCTGGTGTTCCTGCAAACCCGTCGCAATCCGTATCCACTGGTGTTGATGTGTCTGCGCGAAAGCGGCGTGACGGCGTTCTTCACCCGCAGTTCAGCGGCGAATATTCCGGTTAACATGGCGCTGTGCGAAAAGCTGAATCTAGACCGCGATACCTATTCCGTGTCGATTCCGCTGGGCGCAACCGTGAATATGGCGGGTGCAGCGATCACCATTACGGTGCTAACGCTGGCGGCGGTAAATACGCTGGGCATTCCGGTGGATCTGCCGACGGCGTTGCTGTTGAGCGTCGTGGCGGCACTGTGCGCCTGTGGTGCGTCGGGCGTGGCGGGCGGTTCACTGCTGCTGATCCCGCTGGCCTGTAATATGTTTGGCATCCCGAACGAAATTGCCATGCAGGTGGTTGCAGTGGGCTTCATCATCGGTGTGTTGCAGGACTCGTGCGAAACCGCGATTAACTCCTCAACTGACGTGATGTTTACGGCTGCGGTATGTCAGGCGGAAGACGCGCGTTTAGCGAAGAACGCGTTACGAGGTTAACAGCAAAACGGCAACCCTGAGGTTGCCGTTTTTAGTGTTTTTGCCCTCTCCCCGTGGGAAAGCGTCAGGGTGAGGGCATCAAACCGCGGTACTAGAGCGTGACACCGCTTTTGAAGATCGCCAGTTCGCGGAAATCATTCTTCTCGTTACAGGTCTGCTTGCCGTTGGCAAAATCCACGATGGTATCGATGAACTCATTCAGCAGCTGCGGCATCGCTTTGCCGTGAATCAGTTGACCGGCATCAAAGTCGATCCAGTGCTTTTTCTTGGCAGCCAGTTCGCTGTTGGTGGCAATTTTTACCGTCGGGACAAAACCGCCGTAAGGCGTACCACGACCGGTGCTGAACAGCACCATATGACAGCCTGCGCCCGCCAGAGCACTGGTAGCGACGGCGTCATTCCCTGGTGCGCTTAACAGGTTCAGACCGTGAGTTTTCAAACGTTCGCCATAACGAAGGACATCCACCACCTGGCTTGCACCCGCTTTCTGCGTGCAGCCAAGCGATTTCTCTTCGAGCGTGGTGATCCCGCCCGCTTTGTTACCCGGCGATGGGTTTTCGTAAATCGGCTGATTGTGCGCGATGAAATACTGTTTGAAGTCGTTCACCATGGTGACGGTTTTTTCGAACGTCTCTTCGTCGCGGCAATGGCTCATGAGAATGCGTTCAGCGCCGAACATTTCGGGCACTTCGGTCAGCACGGTCGTGCCGCCGTTGCTGATCATATAGTCCGAGAATTGCCCCAGCATCGGGTTAGCGGTAATGCCGGAAAGGCCATCGGAACCGCCGCACTCCAGACCAAACTTCAGCTCGCTCAGTTTGCCCGGCTCACGTTTGTCGTGACGCATCACGTCATACAGCTGGTGCAGTTGCTGAAGCCCCGCTTCCACTTCGTCATCCTGATGCTGACACACCATAAAGTGGACGCGGTCAGGGTCAAAATCACCCAGCGTTTCGCGGAAAGCATCGACCTGGTTATTCTCACAGCCGAGGCCAATCACCAGCACCGCACCCGCATTGGGGTGGCGCACCATGTTTTGCAGCATGGTACGGGTGTTGATGTGGTCGTCGCCGAGCTGAGAGCAGCCATAGGTGTGGCTAAACAGGAATACCCCGTCGGTGCCTTCGGCATCGTTGGTTTCTTTCAGAAAACGCGTCTGAATTTGACGCGCGATCCCGTTCACACAGCCGACGGTAGGAAGGATCCACAGTTCATTGCGGATCCCCACTTCGCCGTTAGCACGGCGGTAGATCTGAACGTCACGATCTGCCGGCTGATTGGCTTCCGCCTGGAAATCAGGTTGATAGCTGTACTCGTCCAGATCGCTGAGATTGGTGCGGGTATTGTGAGAGTGAATGTATTCACCCGGCGCAATGTCCGCCAGCGCATGGCCGATGGGCAAACCGTATTTCACCACGTTTTCCCCTTTCGCAATGGGGATCAGGGCAAACTTATGTCCACGGCCAATTGCCTGACGTAACGTGACCGAAAGCGTGTCGAAAGTGACTTGCGTACCTTCGGCCAAATCTGCCAGTGCTACGCCTACGTTATCCAGCGAATGGATCTTGATGTATTGCATATCAACCTCAAACGGCCTTAGTTCAGTTCAATGGCGAAGTAGTCGCGCGCATTGTTAAAGCAGATGTTTTTCACCATTTCACCCAGCAGTTGAATGTCAGCGGGCGCTTCACCTGCTGCCACCCAGCGGCCAATCATCTGGCACAGAATGCGGCGGAAATATTCATGGCGCGTATAAGACAGGAAGCTGCGGCTGTCGGTCAGCATGCCGACAAAACGGCTTAACAGACCTAACTGTGCCAACTGCGTCATCTGACGTTCCATGCCGTCTTTCTGATCGTTGAACCACCAGCCGGAACCGAACTGCATCTTGCCCGGCATGCCTTCGCCCTGGAAGTTACCGATCATGGTGCCCAGCACTTCGTTGTCGCGTGGGTTCAGGCAGTACAGAATGGTTTTCGGCAGCAGATTTTGTTCGTTCTGTTTGCTCAGCAGTTTTGACAGCTCTTCCGCCAGCGGACGGTCGTTGATGGAGTCAAAGCCGACGTCCGCGCCCAGCAGTTTGAACTGACGCTGGTTATTGTTGCGCAGCGCACCGATGTGATACTGCTGAACCCAGCCGCGACGCGCGTATTCTGCACCCAGGAAGACCAGCACGGCGGTTTTGAACTGCGCCACTTCGTGTTCGCTTAGACTTTCACCGGACAGACGACGCGCCAGGATGCTATCCAGTTCTGCTTCGTTTGACTCAGCGAAAAGCACCACGTCCAGTGCGTGATCAGACACTTTACAGCCGTGGGCAGCAAAGTGGTCCAGACGTTTGGTCAGCGCAGATTGCAGATCGGTGAAGCGACGGATATCGATATCTGATACTTCGGCCAGTTTCGCCATATAGTCGCTGAACGTCGCCTGCTCGATGTTGAAGGCTTTATCCGGGCGCCAGCTTGGCAGCACTTTGATATCGAAAGAGGTGTCTTTCGCGACGACCGCATGGTGTTCAAGAGAATCAATCGGATCGTCAGTGGTACCGACCATCTTCACATTCATCTGCTTCATGATGCCGCGTGCGGAGAAATTATCCTGCGCCAGCAGATCGCCACACTGGTTCCAGATTTCGTCGGCAGTGGTTGGCGACAGCAGTTTTCCGGTGATACCGAATGGACGACGCAGTTCCAGATGCGTCCAGTGATACAGCGGGTTACCGATGGTGTGTGGCACAGTTGCCGCCCACGCATCAAACTTCTCGCGGTCAGTCGCATCACCGGTACACAGGCGCTCAGCCACACCATTGGTGCGCATTGCACGCCATTTGTAGTGGTCACCCTTCAGCCAGATGTCATACAGATTCTTGAAGCGATAATTTTCGGCAACCTGCTGCGGCGGTAAATGGCAGTGGTAGTCGAAAATCGGCTGGTCTTTTGCGTAGTCGTGGTACAGACGGCGAGCAAATTCGGTATCTAATAGGAAATCTTCGGTCATAAACGGCGTCATTATCATCTTCCTCTATAACGAGAGCGTCAGAAACTTATGTTCAGATGCTGCAAAGTTATCACACCAATTTCCAGCGACAGAAGTTTTTTTCGTGAGTTAGATCAATAAACGTCGACAAAATAATTACCCCCAAAGGAGCAAACCTCAGTGCAAACCGCGCCAGCACTGGCTTCATATCGTGAAAATAATGACCACACTAAGATTCACGCTTTTGTGATGTCACTCACCTTTTAAAGTTGTATGACAAGTTATCTTTTCGCCGTCGCAACATATAAGCCGACGGAATGCATTACCGGTGTTTCAACATCGGAATTAGCGGTACGGATACCGACTTATGCACGATTACTTATGGCAAGGTTCGGGCCGTTCCGGGAGTCACTCCCCGTTACGCCCTCCCGTTACAAGACAGCTCCCGGAAACGGTCGAGATGTTACCGTGCTCCGGCGCGGCAATACTATAACGATGAGGTTTTACATGCGTAAAATTAAAGGGTTACGTTGGTACATGATTGCACTGGTGACGCTCGGCACCGTGCTGGGTTACCTGACGCGTAACACCATAGCGGCGGCTGCGCCAACGCTAATGGAAGAGCTGCATATCTCCACGCAGCAATACTCATACATTATCGCGGCTTACTCCGCGGCTTATACCATCATGCAGCCTGTTGCGGGCTACCTTCTGGATGTTCTCGGCACCAAAGTGGGTTACGCCTTCTTCGCCGTAACCTGGGCGATTTTCTGTGGTGCAACCGCACTGGCAGGAAGCTGGGGTGGACTGGCGTTGGCACGTGGTGCGGTCGGTGCGGCTGAAGCTGCAATGATCCCTGCAGGCCTGAAAGCCAGCTCCGAATGGTTCCCGGCAAAAGAGCGCTCCATCGCCGTGGGTTACTTCAACGTCGGTTCTTCTATCGGCGCCATGATTGCTCCTCCACTTGTGGTGTGGGCTATCGTGATGCACAGCTGGCAGTTGGCGTTTATCATCTCTGGCGTCCTGAGCTTTGCCTGGGCAATGGCGTGGCTGATTTTCTACAAACACCCGCGTGATCAGAAGAAACTGTCTGACGAAGAACGCGAATACATCATTAGTGGTCAGGAGTCTCAGCATCAGACCAACAATGGCAAAAAAATGACGCCATGGCAGATCCTGGGCACCCGCCAGTTCTGGGGTATCGCCCTGCCACGTTTCCTGGCAGAACCGGCCTGGGGAACGTTCAACGCCTGGATCCCGCTGTTCATGTTTAAAGTCTACGGCTTTAACCTGAAAGAGATCGCGATGTTCGCCTGGATGCCTATGTTGTTCGCTGACCTGGGCTGTATCGTCGGGGGTTATCTGCCGCCGCTGTTCCAGCGCTGGTTTGGTGTGAACCTGATTGTTTCCCGTAAAATGGTGGTCACCATGGGCGCACTGCTGATGATTGGCCCGGGCATGATCGGTCTCTTCACCAGCCCATACGTCGCGATTGGTCTGCTGTGTATTGGTGGCTTTGCTCACCAGTCCCTGTCTGGCGCACTGATTACCCTCTCTTCTGACGTCTTTGGACGTAACGAGGTAGCAACCGCCAACGGCCTGACCGGGATGGCCGCCTGGACCGCGAGTACTATGTTTGCCCTGGTCGTCGGTGCGCTGGCGGATACCATCGGCTTCAGCCCGCTGTTCGCAGTGCTGGCTATCTTCGATTTGATGGGGGCTGTCGTTATCTGGACGGTGCTGAAAAACCAGTCTGCCGAGGAGCTACAAAACAGCTCGGTGGGCGGGCCCGCCGCACAAAGTTAGCCCAGTTCACAATATTGATTAAAGCCGCCTCCGGGCGGCTTTTTTTATGGCGAAACAGGGGGAAATCTGGAGACTGGCTCGCAAAAGTGGTATAACAAATCATCCGCCGTACCTTGCCTGGAGCGCATATGGAAATCACTGAACCCCGTCGTTTGTATCAGCAACTTGCTGCCGAGCTGAAAAGCCGTATCGAGCAAGGCGTCTATTTGGTGGGTGACAAACTCCCGGCAGAACGCTTTATTGCTGATGAAAAGAGCGTCAGCCGCACCGTGGTTCGCGAAGCCATTATCATGCTCGAAGTGGAAGGTTACGTCGAAGTACGCAAAGGCTCCGGCATTCATGTGATTTCCAATCTGCCGAAACACTCTCCTGTTCCAGACGAAAGTCTGGAATTTGCTAGCTACGGTCCGTTTGAGCTGCTCCAGGCGCGACAGCTTATCGAAAGCAATATAGCGGAGTTTGCGGCGACGCAGGTGACCAAGCAGGACATCATGAAATTGATGGAAATCCAGGACAATGCGCGCAAGGAAAAATGCTTCCGCGATTCAGAATGGGACCTGCAATTCCACGTTCAGGTAGCACTGGCGACGCAAAATACGGCTCTGGCGGCAATCGTCGAAAAAATGTGGACTCAGCGCGTTCATAACCCGTACTGGAAGAAACTGCACGATCACATCGATTTGCGTACCGTGGATAACTGGTGTGACGATCATGATCAAATTCTTAAAGCGCTGATTCGTAAAGATCCGCACGCGGCAAAACTGGCGATGTGGCAGCATCTGGAAAACACCAAACTGATGCTGTTCAACGAAACCAGTGACGACTTCGAATTCAATGCAGACCGCTATCTTTTTGCTGATAATCCCGTCGTTCACCTCGATACAGCATCCAGTCAGGCAAAATAGAAACGCTTTTCGCTGGCAGGCGCACCGATGCGCCTTCCGGCATGCTGGGGTAAGTAAAACAAATATAGTGTCAGCCTGTGTAAAAAGCCTCGCTTCCCTTCCGTTTGTTAAGCCAAAATCATTTATCCAGCCGAGCGCAAATTATCTGACGCAGTACGTTGGGCTTTGTTACAATTGGATGCAAATTGCATTTTTTAGTTAGTGCTTGCTTACCTAGCCATTTTACAGGGAACAGTTCTGGCCACCACAATGTGTCCGCGAGCGACCATAATGAAATTATAAACGATGTCGCTGTGCTGTTTGACCCGGATAACAGGCGAGACGTTAACCGATCTCCAGGAACACTGAATGGAACTTTTGACCCAATTACTGAATGCCTTATGGGCCCAGGATTTCGAAACCCTGGCCAATCCCTCCATGATTGGCATGCTCTATTTCGTCTTGTTTATGATTCTATTCCTTGAGAATGGACTGCTCCCCGCTGCGTTTCTCCCTGGCGACAGCTTACTGGTGTTGGTGGGTGTTTTGTGCGCGAAAGGCGCAATGGAATTCCCGCAAACCGTTCTCCTGCTGACTATCGCCGCCAGCCTGGGATGCTGGGTGAGTTATATCCAGGGACGATGGCTGGGCAATACGCGTATCGTACAGAACTGGCTTTCTCATCTTCCAGCCCATTACCACCAGCGAGCGCACCACTTGTTCCATAAGCATGGTCTTTCGGCCCTGCTGATCGCCCGATTCATCGCTTTTGTTCGTACATTGCTGCCAACGATCGCAGGCCTGTCTGGCCTGAACAACGCCCGCTTCCAGTTCTTTAACTGGATGAGTGGCTTGCTGTGGGTGCTGATTTTAACCAGCCTTGGTTATCTGCTGGGCAAAACGCCGGTGTTCCTGAAATACGAAGACCAGTTGATGTCCTGCCTGATGCTACTTCCTGTCGTGCTGCTGGTCTTTGGTCTGCTCGGATCGGTATACGTGCTGTTGAAAAAGAAATACGGGGCACGGAGCTAACATGGTTATTTCGCCACTGGCTCTGCGCCGCTTGTCTTATGGGTTGATCGCGTTGGTGATCCTCAGCGCGTTGATTCTGGTCTGGACCGCACTTCAGCGCCAGGAATCCACCCTGGCGATTCGCCCGGTGAGCCAAGGGGCTAGCGTCCCTGACGGTTTTTATATCTGGCATCATCTGGATGCGAACGGCATTCAGTTTAAAAGCATCACGCCGCAGGATGACGTTTTGCTGATTAAGTTTGATTCCAGCGCGCAAAGCGCCGCAGCGAAGGTTGTTCTCGACCGCTCCCTGCCGCGCGGCTACATCATTGCGCTGCAGGACGATCAAAGCCAGACAGCGGTGTGGTTAACGCGACTGCGTGACACATCGCATCGGTTTGGTTAATTTCCTATATTCTGAATCTTTTCACTCACTTTGGTGATTCCCCCGTTTACTTACTATGCTTAAGTACGCGGAGCACCCCTCAGATGTTCTCCGCATGATACTGGACCGCGGCATTCTCTTTAAAATGCCGTAACACAATGGAAGGTTTCTATAATGAAATACCGCATCACCCTGGCTTTGGCCCTTTTTTCTTTGAGCACAGCTTCCTTTGCAAACTCTCTCTGTCAGGAGAAAGAACAGGACATTCAGCGTGAGATCAGTTATGCCGAAAAGCATAACAATCAGAACCGCATTGATGGCCTGAAAAAAGCGTTAAGTGAAGTGAAAGCCAACTGTTCGGACAGCAAGCTGCGTGCCGATCACCAGAAGAAAATCGCTGAACAAAAGGAAGAGATTGCTGAACGCCGTCACGACCTGAAAGAGGCGAAAGAGAAAGGTGATGCGGATAAGATTACAAAGCGCGAAGAAAAGTTGAAAGAGGCTCAGGAAGAACTGAAAGCTCTTGAAGCTCGCGATTATTGAGTTAACGGAAATCTCAACAGGAGAAAATCATGTCTAAAGATACTACTTCAGAACACCTGCGCGCTGAGTTGAAATCCCTGGCCGATACCCTGGAAGAGGTGCTGAACTCTTCGACCGATAAATCGAAAGAAGAGCTGAGCAAACTGCGCAGCAAAGCGGAAAGTGCGCTGAAAGACAGCCGCTACCGCCTGGGTGAAACCGGTGATGCGCTGGCAAAACAGACTCGTGAAGCAGCGGCTCGTGCGGACGAATATGTGCGCGATAATCCGTGGACAGGCGTAGGCATCGGTGCCGCCGTGGGTGTGGTCCTGGGCGTTCTGCTGACGCGTCGCTGATTATGGAAGATCCTCGTCACGCACAGGGGCCTGCAAAAAACGTCCTCGGTATCGGCCAGCGTATTTTAACGACGCTGGTCGGCATTGCCGAAACGCGAGTTCGCCTGGCGGTGGTGGAACTGGAAGAGGAGAAAGCCAATCTCTTTCAGATGCTGCTCATGCTGGGACTCACCATGCTGTTCGCCGCGTTTGGTCTGATGAGCCTGATGGTGCTGATCATTTGGGCCATCGACCCGCAGTATCGGCTTAACGCGATGATTGCAACAACTGTCGTGCTATTGGTGGCTGCGCTGATAGGCGGGATCTGGACGATGCATAAGGCGCGCACCTCTACGCTGTTGCGCCATACCCGTCAGGAGTTGGCCAACGACCGCACGCTGCTGGAGGATGACAAGCCGTGAGCAGCACAACTGAACGTCAGAAGCGCAAAGCGTATCTGTTGAGTCAGATCCAGCAGCAACGGCTGGATCTGACCGCCTGTCGCCGTGACTGGCTGGAAGTGACGCGGGCGTACGATCGTGGCTGGAGCACGCTTCTTAGCATGCGCTCATGGGCATTGGTCGGAAGCAGCGTGATGGCGATCTGGTCTGTTCGTCATCCCAGTATGCTCGTGCGCTGGGCCAGACGTGGCTTTGGCGCGTGGAGCGCCTGGCGTCTGGTGAAAGCCACACTCCGGCAACAACAGTTGCGGTAGTAAAAGCAAAACGGTAACGCATGTTACCGTTTTTTGTTTTTGCGCCTCTCCCCGTGAGGAGGGATGCGGTGAGCACATAGGCGCACACTCCCTTACTCAATATCTTTGAAGGAGATTGACAGTTTTCCTTGCTAACAATTGTCATTCGTCACGTTTATTATCCTCTCCATCGACAGCAAACCCGCGGTATCCCCCCGGATTTGCACACAAATAATAATCAGCAGCCATTGTGGTTCCCTGGAGAGTAAAATGAAAAAATTAGAAGATGTTGGTATTCTGGTCGCACGTATTTTGATGCCAATTCTGTTCATCACCGCAGGCTGGGGCAAAATCACCGGTTATGCAGGCACGCAACAATACATGGAAGCGATGGGTGTCCCAGGGTTCTTGTTGCCACTGACCATTTTGCTTGAGTTTGGCGGCGGTCTGGCGATTCTGTTCGGCTTCCTGACTCGCACCACTGCACTGTTCACGGCGGGCTTCACGCTGCTGACCGCGTTTATCTTCCACAGCAACTTTGCGGAAGGCATGAACTCTCTGATGTTCATGAAAAACCTGACCATCGCAGGCGGCTTCCTGCTGCTGGCTATTACCGGTCCAGGCGCTTTCAGCATCGACCGTGTTCTGAATAAAAAGTGGTAAGCACGCTATACTGAATAAAAAAGCGAGGAGACATCTCCTCGCTTTTGTTTTTTATACAGGAGGAAAAAATGGGACAACTTGTTGACGGCGTCTGGCAGGACATCTGGTATGACACCAAATCCACTGGGGGACGCTTTAAGCGTTCTGTTTCGGCTTTCCGTAACTGGCTCACTGCCGATGGCGCACCGGGTCCCACTGGCGAAGGCGGCTTTGCGGCGGAAAAAGATCGCTATCATCTTTATGTGTCGCTGGCCTGTCCGTGGGCGCACCGCACGCTGATGGTACGTAAATTAAAGGGGCTGGACGCGTTAATTCCTGTTTCGGTGGTGAACCCGCTGATGCTGGAAAACGGCTGGACCTTTGACAGTGATTTCCCGGCCGCCACGGGCGATGACCTGTATCACCACGACTTTCTGTATCAGCTCTATCTGCGCGCCGATCCGCACTACACCGGACGCGTCACAGTTCCCGTACTGTGGGACAAACAAAATCAAACCATCGTCAGCAATGAATCCGCGGAGATCATCCGCATGTTCAATACCGCGTTTGACGCGCACGGTGCCCGCGCCGGTGATTTCTACCCGCCTGCACTGCGCGATAAAATCGACGAGTTGAACAGCTGGATTTACGACAACGTGAATAACGGCGTCTATAAAGCCGGATTTGCCACCAGCCAGGAAGCCTACGACGACGCGGTCGCAAAAGTGTTTGAATCGCTCGAGCGGCTGGAGCAGATCCTTGGACAGCATCGCTATCTGACGGGCGATACGCTGACAGAAGCCGATATCCGCCTGTGGACGACGCTGGTGCGCTTCGATCCGGTTTATGTCACCCACTTTAAATGCGATAAACACCGCATCAGCGATTACCTGAATTTGTCCGGTTTCCTGCGTGATATTTATCAGATGGACGGTATCGCCGAAACCGTCGATTTTGGTCACATCCGCACCCACTACTATCGCAGTCATAAAACCATCAATCCAACGGGTATTATTTCCATTGGCCCGTGGCAGGATCTGGATGAACCCCACGGCCGCGATACGCGTTTCGGTTGATTAACACCGTCATCCAAAGGGCACCAATGCGTGCCCTTTACCACGCATTTATTCCCGTCTACGCTTAATCTGATCGCTTAAAAAACAAGTGATTAATTGCTATTAAGGGAAGGGAAAAATGGACTGGTATCTAAAAGTACTGAAAAACTACGTGGGATTTGGCGGCCGCGCCCGTCGCAAAGAGTACTGGATGTTCATGCTGGTGAACTTCGTTCTCGCCATGGTGATAGGAATTGTCGACAGGATTCTGGGCTGGGAGCGCGCGGGCGGCGAAGGCATTCTCACCACTATTTATGCGCTGTTGGTCTTTCTGCCATCCTGGGCGGTGCTGTTCCGCCGACTGCATGACACCGACCGTTCGGCGTGGTGGTTACTGCTGATTTTGATCCCGATTATCGGCTGGCTGGTGATTCTGGTCTTCTGCTGTCAGAGCGGTACGCCGGGTGAAAACCGTTTTGGTCCCGATCCCAAACGTCTCGCATAATTCCTGCCCGGCGGCGTTGCGCCTGCCGGGCATACCCTCATTTGTTCGCAAACAGCTTAGGGATCTCGCGTAAACACCACGATTTGGCTTCGCCCATGCTGTCGCGGCGCCAGGCCATAATGATATCGACCTCATTGGTGTATTCCGGGCTGACGACGCGCAGGCGCCCTTCTGCGATATCTTTTTCGACAAACGGATACGGCATCGTCGCGACGCCCAAACCGGCTAACAGCGCCTGACGCTTATCCTCCAGCGACGTCACGGTCAGACGCGGCTGTTTATCCAAAAGCTGGACGGTTAACACCGGACGTTCTCGCGCGGTATCCGCCACCGCCACACCGCGATACTTCACGCGGGTCACTTCGGATAACGGTTCCGGCTCCTGATGAATCGGATGATCCGGCGCAGCGACGTAAACGTTCATCACGCTATAGAGTTTTTTCGAATTGATCTCTGACGACGAACGGAAGTGCATATCCGGCGCAATCACAATATCCGCCCTGCCCGTTTCAAGACGCTCCCACGCGCCCGCCAGCACTTCGGTAATCACGGAAAGCTGCGTATTGGCTTTATTCGCCAGACGCTCCACCAGCGGGAATAACGCGGCGGTCGGTACTAGCGCTTCGGTGACCAGCGTCAGGTGCGTTTCCCAGCCGCGCGCCAGCGCTTCCGCATCGGTCGTCAGTTTGTCGGCCGCTTCCAGCAGAACGCGCCCGCGCTCCAGCAGCATGCGTCCGACATTGGTGAATTTTGTTCGGTGACCGGAACGGTCGAATAGCACCACGTCCAGCTCTTCTTCGAGCTTCTGCATGGTGTAACTCAGCGCAGACGGAACGCGCCCCAGCTCGTCTGCCGCAGCGGCAAAGCTGCCACGCCTGTCGATCGCGTCCATCACGCGAAGCGCCTCAAGCGTCAATGCCCTTTCTTTTGCCATCTCGTTCTCATTCAGGAAATTTGAACATACCGGGCAGAATATCTGGCTAACAATGAAGCGTCCATACCTTTACCATTGTTTTAGTGTAAAGAGAGGTCAGTTTTATGATTACGACAAGAACAGCAAAACAGTGCGGACAAGCCGATTTTGGTTGGCTGCAGGCCCGCTACACCTTTTCCTTTGGACACTACTTTGATCCCAAATTGCTCGGTTACGCCTCACTGCGCGTGCTGAATCAGGAAGTGCTCGCTCCGGGCGCGTCTTTCCAGCCGCGTACGTATCCGAAAGTGGATATCCTGAATCTGATCCTCGAAGGTGAAGCAGAATATCGCGATAGCGAGGGCAATCACGTCCAGGCGAAAGCGGGTGAAGCGTTATTGATTTCAACCCAACCGGGCATTAGCTACAGCGAGCATAACCTCAGCAAAGATAAAACGCTGACCCGCATGCAACTGTGGCTTGATGCCTGTCCAGAACGCGAAAATCCGGCCGTGCAGAAGATCAATCTGAGCGGCGAAAAGCAGCAAGTGATCGCCTCGCCGGATGGCAGTCACAATAGCCTGCAATTGCGCCAGCAGGTGTGGCTGCACCATATTGAACTGAAAAAAGGGGAACAGGCGAGTTTCCAGCTTCACGGCCCGCGAGCCTATCTGCAATCGATTCACGGCACGGTACATGCGCTGACACACACGGAAGAGAAAGAAGCGCTCACCTGCGGTGACGGCGCGTTTATCCGTGATGAAGCGAATATCACGCTGGTTGCCGACACGCCGCTGCGCGCGCTGTTGATTGATTTGCCGGTATAACGACGTTCCGGGCACCGTATCGTTCACTCTCCTCTAAGGGGAGAGGGAACAATACGGCTCAGAAGTGTGGCTTTTTCAGGATGCCTTCTTCGCCATGATCTCGATAATCTGCCGATCGGTTTCCTGCATTGACCGGCACGCCAGAGCGCACAGATTAGCGATAGACTGCTCGACATCATGTGCCACAATCCCTTCGTTGCCGGTCACGGCAGAATCATCGAGCGCCATCATCACCGATTTCCAGGCGCTGGTAACGCTGGTTGAGACTTTCATTGCGCAGCTGTTCGATGCGCCGTCGCAAATCATCCCACTGACATCGCCAATCATGCTGCTTATCGCCATGGCGATAGCGTCATAGCGGCCGTCCATCAGCCACGCCATCCCTGCCGCCGACCCCATACCCGCTGTGGTCGCTGCGCACAGTGCTGATAACCGCGGCAACTGATGATGGATGTAAATCGCCGACAGGTGTGAAAGCATCAACGCTCGCGCCAGCTTTTCGTCGTCTGCCTGAACATGTTCCGCCACGACCAGCACGGGCATGGTGGCGGTAATGCCCTGATTGCCGGAGCCAGAGTTGCTCATCGCGGGCAGGGTCGCACCGCCCATGCGCGCATCCGATGCGGCGCTAGTGCGGATCACAATTTCCGACCCTAAATCCTGCGCGATAAAACCTCGCCCCTGCTGTTTACGCAGCGTTGCACCGATATGCAGTCCCCACCTGCCGATTAATCCCTCCTGGGAAAGCGCGTCGTTCAAACGCGCGGACTCCAGAATAAAGCGGATCGCGGAGAATGGCACCTGCTCGACAAACGCCAGGATCTGAAACAGCGTGGTTTGCGAGAGTATTGCCAGCGGATCGTCGGCACAGCATTGCTGCTCCTCATCGAGCATGAAACGGGTTTCACCTTGATGCTCAATCTTCACCACCCGCGTATGCCCACCCGCAATCGTGACGCTTGCCGATTCACCCTCGGCATACACGCAAGCTCGGGAATAAAGAATGTCGTCACACGGCTCCTGCAATTTGACCTGCACATGTCCAGAGGCAAGCAGGAACTTCGCCCTGTCTAGAGCCTCGCTGGAGACGCTTTTCAGAACCTCTAGCCCGCTCTGCGCATCACCACCGATTGCACCCAACGCAGCCGCAATCGGCAAGCCCACCATGCCGGTGCCGGGCACCGTTACACCCAGCCCGTTTTTCATTAAATTCGGCGAAACCCACGCATCAATATGCGTAATATCCCCGTCCAGTTGCTCGGCTGCAATCGCACAGGCCAGTGCCAGCGAGATAGGCTCGGTACACCCCAATGCAGGCTTAACCTCTTCCTGCACCGCGCGAATAAACAGGTTCCACAAAGGATTCATTTGCTCAGACATCGTTACGACCTTAATTGCGCCCTATGAGAAAGCGAGGAAAGGAGAAACACAAAGCAGCAGGCCGGTAATAATAATAATCACCAGCGACACGCCTTTATATTTGTGAAGCGCAGGGACCTTATAGACCAACCACGCGGGAATTAAGCAGCCCACCATGCCGAAAATCGGGCTACAGATTGAGGTGAAACTCAACACCGGGGCGTTTAACACAATGGCGCTCCAGGCCAGCAGAATGGCGAAGACCATAATGCCGCGCTGTACGGTACGCTCATTGATTTTGTCGGCCGGAATTTTGCGGCGCAGGATATTCATCACAATGCCCTGCGTGGCTTCGCGAAACCCAAGATAGACGCCAAAGAAGGCGGTCATCACGGCAAAAATATTCAGAATAACACTGACGATTTTGACCCAACCCGCACCGTCACCGCTAATAAACTGCGCAGCAATCGCCAGGGCAGAAATATTCTGCTCATAAGCTTTGACCGCTTCGTCATGCCCCATGGCAAGCGTGAAAGAAACCGCGTAGAAAAAGACCGTTACAAACAGAATTCCAAACGCAATATTCATCGCCCGCAGCGCTTTATACCGCGCGACTTCAATAGACTTTGATCGCGAACGATAAGAAATCACCATCGGACTCAGCGTCTGAATAAACAGAATGGAGGTTAAGGTAAACGGTAGCGTAATAATGGCGTTTTTAATCAGCAGGCCTGTCGGCGGCAGCGTCCCCGTGTTGTAAAGATGCCACAGGCCAATCATCGACAGCCCTAACGCGGCGACCACCAGCAGCTTGGTCAGCACCATCAGGCTCGAGACTTTAAACAGCAGCTTTTCACCCCGCGAGGAAATTGCCACCAGAATACAAATCAGGAATAAGCCGTAGAACGGGTTTTCCGACAGCAGGCTTTCGGTCACGCCAAAAGTATGCAGATAAGATGCACTGTCGTTGGTTATCGCCGTGGAATAGACAAACATCCAGATAACCAACATCACGAAATAGAGCGCCCCTAACAAGATGCCCCAGTTTTTACCGAGGTAACCGCTAATAACGCTTGGGTAATCTTTGCACTCCGGTGATTCCGCCAGCGTGTTAATAAACAAGCGCTGGAAGAGATACATGGCCGGATAACCAATAATGGAAGAGAGCAAGAAAACCCACAGCCCCATTAACCCAACCTGAACCGGGAGAAAAACAATTCCCGCGCCGATCGCCATCCCGATACTCATGATGACCCAGCCGGTATCGTTGCCATCGAATTTTATCGCTTCCTGCCATTCACTTTCACTCATTCCCGCCCGTCTTGCCGCCGGGGAGTCATTTACAATCACGCTGCTGTTTGTCGCCGTATCCATTAGGCACTCGCTTATTTTGTAGGGTAGAACGTTATTGTTATAGGGATCTACTCACCAGCGATAATGAGTCGAATCGTTGCAGATGCTTGTTATTGGAATAAAAAGATCATACCGAGAGGGTGGGAGAAAAAAGTCACAATATTTGAAGGGCTTTCCACAAGCAGAAGAAATAATTACTCTCTATTTAATAAATAGAGAAAATACTTTCTAACAGTGATGCAGTTCAAAGAAATAAAAAGCCCGCGCGGCGGCGGGCAGAAAGTCAGTTAGCCAGCGCATTGGCCATATCAGATTTAACCTGTTTGCGCTGTTCAGGCGTGAGTACCTGACTGACGTCGAAGTAATATTTCACGCGGTAATAGCGTGCTTGTTCTTCCACTTTACTGAAGGCAGAGAGCTGATTTTTCACTACGCTTTCATCCCATTTTCCTGCCTGAAACATCTCCACCAGCGCGCCATCTTTAACGCCGGTCATCGGGATTTTACTGACGTTGTCATTGAGCTCCTGGTGCAGCGTCTCGATTTTTTTCACCTGTTCGTTGCTGAGTTTCAAATGCTGTACCAGCGGATCCTGTGCAGGCGTTGGCGCCGCCTCCATGTCTGCCGCCTGAGCGGTAAAGCTAACGCCTGCAAGCGTGGCGGCCAGCAGGGCAATACGGGTAATTTTCATCATCTTTCTATCCTCAATACGGTTAGGGAAAACAGGTGCATTGTTTTTCAAGATCGGATGAATATGTGTGATTAATTATATAAACAATTTTGTATGTCGAGTGGGCAAAAAAAAAGCCCCCTTACCGGAAGGGGGCTTGTTGGCGAGTTAGGCGTTAGATCGCCTGGGTGAAGGTACGCGAAATCACGTCCTGCTGCTGTTCGCGGGTGAGCGCATTAAAGCGCACCGCATATCCCGAAACGCGGATTGTCAGGTTTGGGTAATTCTCTGGATGTTCGATCGCATCCATCAGCATTTCGCGGTTCATCACGTTAACGTTCAGATGCTGACCGCCTTCTATGGATGCCTCGTGGTGGAAATACCCATCCAACAGCCCGACCAGATTAGTTTTACGCACTCCTTCGTCTTTGCCCAGCGCCTGCGGCACGATGGAGAACGTATACGAAATCCCGTCTTTGGCGTAGGTGAACGGCAGTTTCGCCACGGAGGTTAACGACGCCACCGCCCCTTTACGATCGCGTCCGTGCATCGGGTTCGCCCCTGGCGCAAACGGTGTGCCGCCACGGCGTCCGTCCGGCGTGTTGCCGGTCTTCTGCCCATACACCACGTTAGAGGTGATGGTCAAAATCGACTGGGTTGGCACGGCATTGCGATAGGTTGGCAGCGCCTGAATTTTCTTCATAAAGCGCTCAACCAGGTCACAGGCAATGCTGTCCACGCGGTCATCATTATTACCGTACTGCGGATATTCCCCGGTGATAACGAAATCTACCGCCAGACCGTTATGGTCGCGCACCGGCTGGACCGTCGCGTATTTGATAGCGGACAGCGAATCGGCTGCAACGGATAATCCAGCGATCCCGCAGGCCATAGTGCGATGCACGTCGCGGTCATGCAGCGCCATCAGCGAGGCTTCGTAGCTGTATTTATCATGCATATAGTGAATGAGATTCAGCGCGCTGATGTACTGCACCGCCAGCCAGTCCATAAAGTGGTCCAGGCTCGCCATCACGGTGTCGTAATCCAGCACATCGTCCAGCAGCGGCGCGGTTTTCGGCCCGACCTGGATTTTCAGCTTCTCATCCACACCGCCGTTGATCGCGTACAGCAGGATTTTGGCGAGGTTGGCGCGCGCGCCGAAGAACTGCATCTGCTTGCCAATCACCATCGGGCTGACGCAGCAGGCGATGGCGTAATCATCGCTGTCAAAATCCGTGCGCATCAGATCGTCGTTTTCGTACTGCAACGATGAGGTGGCAATCGACATTTGCGCCGCATATTTTTTAAAGGCAATCGGCAACTCTTCTGACCACAGGATAGTCAAATTCGGCTCCGGCGCAGGCCCCATGGTGTTCAGCGTATGAAGATAGCGGAACGATGATTTGCTCACCAGCGTGCGTCCATCCAGCCCCATGCCGCCGATCACTTCCGTCGCCCAAATCGGGTCGCCCGAGAAAAGCGTATCGAATTCCGGGGTACGCAGAAAGCGCACCATGCGGATCTTCATGATGAAATGGTCGATCAACTCCTGCGCCTGGATCTCATTCAGGCGTCCTGCCTGCATATCGCGCTCAATATAAATATCGATAAACGTTGCCGTACGACCGAGCGACATCGCCCCGCCGTTCTGCGATTTCACCGCAGCCAGATAGGCAAAGTACAGCCACTGCACCGCTTCCTGTGCGTTCATGGCCGGGCGAGAAATATCAAAGCCGTAGTTCGCCGCCATCTCCTGAATTTGCAGCAGCGCGCGGCGGTGCTCAGACAACTCTTCGCGCAGGCGGATCGTGGCTTCGAGATCGTCGCCGCACTCCATTTTGGACTGGAGATCGGCAAACTGCAGTTCGCGCTCGCGCACCAGATAGCTGATGCCGTAGAGCGCCACGCGGCGGTAATCACCAATAATACGCCCGCGACCGTAGCCATCCGGCAAGCCGGTGAGCACACCCGATTTACGACAGCGCATCATATCCGGCGAATAGACGTCAAATACGCCCTGGTTATGTGTTTTACGCAGATGCGTGAACAGATATTCGAACTGCGGATCCATTTCACGTCCGTAGGCTTCGAATGAGCTGCGGATCATGTTGATCCCGCCGTACGGATGCAGCGCGCGCTTCAGCGGTTTATCCGTCTGCAAACCCACGACGGTTTCGAGATCTTTGTCGATATAGCCAGGGGCGTGAGCGGTGATGGTGGTGGCAACGTTTAAATCGAAATCGACCGGCGCATGGGTGGCGTTTTCCTGTCGAATACCGTCCATCACTTTATGCCACAGCGCCGTCGTAGCAGGCGTCGCCTGCGCAAGGAAGGATTCGTCGCCTTCGTACGGGGTATAGTTGTGCTGAATAAAATCACGCACATCGATCGTATTTTGCCATTCATTTGTGCGAAACCCGGCCCACGCGTCGCTGTAAGGCGTCGCGCTGATATCCATATTAACCTTCATGATTTTCTCTCTGTATCAGGCGTAAGCAGCGGCTGGATGGACCTTTCCAAGACGAATGGCATCCAGCGCGATCATTTTTTCTTCGTTGGTGGGGATGACGGCGCACAGCACATCTGAATCATCAGTGGTGATGATTCGCTCGCCAGCGCTGCCCGGTAAGGCATTTTTCAGCGGATCCAATGTGATGCCGAAAACCTTCAGGCGATCCGTCACCAGTTGGCGGATCAGTTTTGAGTTCTCGCCAATGCCACCGGTAAAGACCACGCCGTCGAGACGGTGCAGCGACGCGGCGTGCCCGGCAATATGCCGCGCGATGCGATGCACAAACGTCTCAATCGCTAATCGCGCGCGCTCGTGCCCGTCATGCCACGCTTTCTCCAGCGTACGCAGATCGGAAGAGAGGCCCGAAATGCCCAGCAGACCGGACTCTTTATTCACCACGCGTTCCAGATCGTCCAGGGTCTGGCCGGTCTGTTGAGCGATCCACGCCATCGCGCCAAAATCCACATCGCCGCAACGCGTGCCCATCAGCAGCCCTTCCAGCGGCGTCATGCCCATAGAGGTATCGACACTTTCGCCGTTACGCACCGCGCAAATGGATGCGCCGTTGCCGAGGTGAGCAATCACCAGGCCGCTGTCGTCCTGAGGAATATTCAGCAAGGAATACGCCTGCTGGGCGACGTAGCGATGGGACGTACCGTGGAAACCGTAACGACGCACGCCCAGCGTTTCAAAATAACGGTACGGCAGGCCGTACAAGTAAGCCTGCGGAGGGAGCGTCTGGTGGAAGCTGGTGTCAAAGACCGCCACCTGCTGCACGCCCGGGAAAAGATGCTTTGCCGCTTCTACACCGCTGAGGTTGGCGTAGTTGTGTAGCGGGGCCAGCGGGGAAATCTCACGAATCTGATCGATGACCTCATCGGTGATTGGGGTGGATTCACTGAAAACGCTGCCGCCGTGAGCGATACGGTGGCCAATTAAGGCCACGCTGCCCATCAAATCGCGCGCTTCCAGTTCCAGGGCGATGGTGGCCAACGCCCCTTCGTAGTCCTTGCGAGCCAGCGGTGCTGGCTCGCCCCCGTTCACGGATATAAAGGCGTTTTCCGTGTTAACACCATCCGCGATGCCGGTGATCAGCGCCTCACAGCTTGCCGCGTCGAGCACAGAAAACTTCACAGAAGACGATCCACAGTTAATGACCAGTACAACCGGAAACTCAATCATGTCTTTACTCCGCTCTTCCTGAGCAATAAATCAGAACAGTTTGTAAACGATATTCAGAATGGTCAGCAGACCAACCGCGGTAACGAACAGGTTCTCGGTTCTGCCTCTGAACTTCGCCAGTGCAGGGACTTTACGAATGGCGAACATCGGCAGCAGGCACAACAGAGAAGCGATAATTGGCGCACCCATGGCTTCGATAAGGTCAAGAATGTTCGGGTTGGCGTAAGCCACAACCCAGGTCGAACCCATGATGAAGATCATACTGATGGTGTTCAGTTTGCCGACGGAGACTTTCTTCTTATCGCCTTTGTAGCCGAACTTCAGCACCAGGCCGTTCAGCCCCTCCAGCGTGCCCAGATAGTGGCCGAAGAAGGATTTGAAAATGGCGACCAGCGCGATGATCGATGCGCCGTATTCCAGCACGGTGGCGAATGTCGATTTAGTGCCTGACATGGTGGCAAAGTGGTTTGCCAGGTAAGAAAGCACCGGAATGTTCTGCGCTTTAGCTTCTGCCATGTTTTGCGGAGAGAGCGTAAACAGGCAGCTAAAGGCGAAGAACATGACCACAGCGACCATCAGCATGCTGGCGCGGCCGATGATTTTGGAACATTTCTGCTCGGTAAATTCTTTACCAAATTCACCTTCGTACTCTTCACGTTTCGAGACCACAAAAGAGGAGACGATGGGTGAGAAGTTAAACGAGAAGACCATGATGGAAATGCCCAGCCAGACGGTGACCAGAATGCCGTCATGTCCGGTGAAGGAGAGATCGCTCATGCTGACCTGGTCGATCACCGCCGAGTTCCAGTAAGGAATCAACGACAGGGAAATCAGAATCAAGCTGGCAATAAACGGGAACACCAGGAAACTCATCACCTTGACCATCAGGTCTTTACCAAACCAGATAACAAACGCCATCAGCAGCAACAGGAACAAGGCCACAAAGCCACGGTTCAGCGCAGGCATCTGGAGCTGGTTTTCCCAGAAAGTCATAAAGGTGTTCGTAATGGTGACGCCGTAAATCCACAGCAGCGGGCAAATGGCAAAGAAATAAAGGAAGGTGATCACCACACCGCCGGTTTTACCGAAATGCTCTTCTACCGTCTCGGTGATATTGCCCGATGGATTGCTGCCGGACAGGCACAAGCGCGCCAGTGCACGGTGGCAATAAAAGGCGATTGGGTATGCCAACACCAGCATCAGTAAGATGGGGATCAGGCCGCCAAAACCAGCGCGAATAGGGAAGAATAAAACGCCTGCGCCGATGGCCGTACCAAACAACCCCAGCGTCCAGGTCGTATCTGATTTCCGCCAGGACGTTGTTTTTGTCTGACTGACAATAATGCTTTCAGTATTGCTCATAATCTGTCCTTATTTATGCGTCGACGAGACCGGTAATTTGGGAAACACGTGAAAGATCGATATTACCACCGGAAATAATACTGACTGTTTTCCGTCCCTGAATATAATGATCCAATTTTCCACTTAATAATGCAGCGGTCGCCAGCGCACCCGCGCCTTCGGTCACGACTTTATTTCGTTGAATAAGTGCCACCATGCTGTTACGAATATCGTCCTCGCTCACCAGAACAATGTCATCGACTAATTCACGCACAATTTCAAACGTTAATTTCCCTGGGCGAGAAACATCACAACCGTCGGCTAAGGTGCTTGTCGTTCGATGGTTGGTTATTTCACCGGCATAATATGACGCTGCCATCCCATGAACATTTTCAGATTGCACACCGATAATATTAATTGTGGGGTTGATGGATTTTATTGCGGTAGCAATACCGGCAATTAAACCACCGCCGCCAATAGGCACAATCACATTATCCACGTCGTATAAATCTTCGAGGATCTCAAGACCAATCGTTCCCTGACCGGCAATCACCAACGCATCATCGTATGGAGGAATAAAGATGCGCCCTTCCAGCTCCACGATTTCACTGACTTTAGCAATGGTGTCGTTGAAGTTGTCGCCATGCATGATCACTTCGGCCGAGTAGTCACGTGTTGCGGCCACTTTGGATTTAGGCGCGCCCATCGGCATCACCACTTTGCCGTCGATACCCAGCATAGCGCAGGAAAGAGATACACCCTGAGCATGGTTTCCTGCTGAACAGGCCACCACGCCTTTACGTCGTTCCGCCTCAGTTAGCGAGCTTAATTTGTTAAATGCACCGCGAATTTTAAATGAACCTGTACGCTGCATATTTTCAAATTTCAGGAATATTTCACCTTTGCAACGCTCACTAAGATAATTAGAACGCGGCATTCCTGTTTTATATATTTTTCCAGCCAGTCGTTTACGAGCGGCCTGGATGTCTTCAATCGTCACCGGAAGATCGTAAGTAATGTGCATATAATCCTCTTTATAATAATATGATATTTTAAGCAAAGCCTGGGTGTCGACGCTTATAAAAAACCGTCGGATAGTTAAAAACTAAAAAGCTGAGTGAGTTATTCTGTTATGACAAATTGCTTTCGCCTTTCACTGTTTTGCGCAGAATATTGCTTCGCTAACTCCACTAATACCGAAGCGGATTTTTTAATACGATAATTTTTTGACCATACCGCCGCATAGCGGGCGACAGGTAATTTTTCTTCCACAGGGAGCACGATAAATTGGTCGGAGCCAAAGGGGGCGATCATGTCACGAGGAATAACGGTGAGATAATCAGCGTTAAGCACCAGGTTATAAATGGTGACAACAGAATCGGTCTGAACGATGTTTTCGATGCTGATGTGGTTATTTTGAAGGGTGGTCAGTAATTCTTTGTAGTAGCCCATATCGGTTTGCGGCATCACCCACTGCTCATGCGTGAGCGACGCCAGGGTTGTTGAGCCGGTGCACGTTCGTGATTTACTGGCCACCAACACAAATTCAGATTCAAACAGTGGCTCAACATGCAGATCCTGCAGGAGCATTTCGTCACTGAGCGTTCCGATAGCAAAATCCAGCCGCCCGTCGCGAATCGCGGGCAAAAATGAAGAGAGCTGCGCTTCGAACATGGATACTCGCGCTTTTGGGAACACTTCCTTGAATTTTTTGAGCATGCTGGAGAGGAAGGTAAAACCGATTAACGACGGATAACCGAACGACACGTCGATAACGGTGCTGAAGCTCAGGCTGTTCATCTCGCTGACCATGTTCTTCATTTCGCGGGTGATGGATTCTGAGTAAGCCAGCAGCGTTTGCCCGGCGCTGGTGAGCTTTACACCCGTGTTTTTGCGCACAATGAGTTCGACGCCAAAGTAAGATTCGACATCGTTGATAATTTTGCTGACTGCTGGCTGCGTAAGACCGAGCTGACGGGCGGCAGAACCAATGGATCCACTTTTAATGACTTCCTGAAATACAACGAGGTGTTGCGTTTTCGGTAGAATAATAGTGTTCATTATATTCTGCTCTTATTTCCGTATCCCGATGCTTAATTGTACCCATTAATGATGAATGAGGGATGTGCTGTTACTCACAAATTACTTTCCAGCCCCGATCACTCACACCAAAATATCAATTTAAAATCATATTTATCAATAGCTTGAAATTAAACCAATCGTCCTATTGCCTGATATTGATCAACTAAATTGCGGGAGATAATTTTATTTTATGGGGATAACCAAGGCCTATTAGGTTGAATTAGTCATCAGGAATAAAGGCTATATTTCAGGCAATTAAAGATTAATAATTAATCGCTGTTCTGAATAAACACTTTTATGGTTTATCAAATAAAATTATAAAATTATGTTTTGATAACTCAAAAGAGTAGAACCCGTCACACATTCACATGGCAAATGTATTGAATCTGAAAATATTATTAATGAATAAGAAAAAAGTCAGATACATACAAGACACAAAATTAACATCAATCCAACACCAAGAAATCACCATTTTCCAGTGCGTAATTTTGTGATTAAGATCGTTAACTTGCCAGATAGGGCAGGATTTAAATGAAAAACAGTGAAATGTGCTTACTGTCGCAAATATGACAATTCATCATGAAGGCCTATGGGTACTTTCCTACCCCAATAAGCCCAAAACCCGCCGAAGCGGGGGTTTATAAGAGATGACGCTGACCGATAAGCCGCTTTCTTTTGGGTATAGCGTCGTGGACAGTCATTCATCGCTGCCCCACTGACTTAAAAAGCAAAAACCCCGCCGAAGCGGAGTTTTATAAGAGATGACGCTGACCGGTAAGCCGCTTTCTTTTGGGTATAGCGTCGTGGACAGTCATTCATCGCTGCCCCACTGACTTAAAAAGCAAAAACCCCGCCGAAGCGGGGTTTTATAAGAGGTGAAGCTGACCGATAAGCCGGGTTCTGTCGTGGACAGTCATTCATCTAGGCCAGCAATCGCTCACTGGCTCAAGCAGCCTACCCGGGTTCAGTACGGGCCGTACCTTGTGAACCCCTATTTGGCCTTGCTCCGGGTGGAGTTTACCGTGCCACGGACTGTTACCAGCCGCGCGGTGCGCTCTTACCGCACCCTTTCACCCTTACCTGATCCCGCTTGCGCGGGCCATCGGCGGTTTGCTCTCTGTTGCACTGGTCGTGGGTTTCCCCCCCAGGCGTTACCTGGCACCCTGCCCTATGGAGCCCGGACTTTCCTCCCCTCCGCCCGTCTCCCCCCGAAAGGGGACGACGACGAAGCGGCGACTGTCTGGTCAGCTTCGGCGCGCAGTATAGAGGGTTTGCGCGCTGCTGTCACCCTTGCGTGCGCATCCCCACCTGCAAAGTGGCAGCAATATTACGCGACGACCGATAAATATTGTCATAGGCCCCACGGAATGCCTCTTCCAGCGAGCCAATGCTGCTCAGCACGCTAAATACAGCGTCGATACCATATTGATGCACGACACCGACATCAGGGGTCAAACTGCCCGCAATACCGATAACGGGTTTATGGTATTTTTTGGCGACGTTCGCCACACCCACAGGCACTTTTCCGTGGATACTCTGGCTGTCGAGACGGCCCTCGCCGGTCAACACCAGCGTGCAATCGTGGATATGTTCTTCCAGGTTCAATGCCTGGGTGACAATCTCAATCCCGCTGCGCAGTTCTGCGCCCAGAAACGCCATCAGCGCAGCGCCCATACCGCCAGCCGCGCCGGAACCCGGTACGTTTTTAACGTCAATATGCAGGCACTGCTTAATAACGTCCGCAAAATGGCTGAGGTTTTTATCCAGCTCTACAATTTTCGCTTCATCGGCCCCTTTTTGCGGACCAAAAATACGCGAGGCACCGTGCTCACCCACCAGCGTGTTGGTCACATCGCAAGCCACGCGAATAGTGCAGTCTTTCAGACGCGGATCCAGTCCGGAAACATCAATGCTGTTAAGCGCCATCAGGCTGCCGCCGCCAAAGGCAATCTCTTTGCCGTTCGCGTCACACAGTTTAGCCCCCAGCGCCTGCATCATGCCGGCCCCGCCATCGTTAGTGGCGCTGCCGCCAATGCCGATAATGATATTGCGCGCGCCTTTATCCAGCGCATCCAGAATCAGCTCACCCGTTCCACGCGATGTGGTGATCAACGGATTGCGTTTTGCGTTAGGAACAAGCGCCAGACCGCTGGCAGCGGCCATCTCGATAATCGCCGTTGCACCGTCGCCAGAAATCCCCCAGCAGGCTTTTACTTTTTCGCCCAGCGGCCCCGTGACAACCGCGTGTTGTTCTGTCCCTTCGGTGGCGGCAATCATGGCTTCGACCGTGCCTTCGCCACCGTCAGCGACAGGCACAGAAACATACTGAGCATCAGGAAAGATTTCCCGAAATCCTTTTTCTATGGCCTGAGCTACCTCGGCGGCAGATAGGCTTTCTTTATAAGAGTCAGGGGCGATTACGATTTTCATAGTTGTAGCCTGTTACTGCACGCGGCAAAAATACCGGACGCGTTTCCGCGCCCGTCTTTGTTAGCGAGTGACTTCCACTTTCGCCAGTTTTTCGTAGTAGCAAGCGATGGCGCTATGGTCGGCGTTACCCAAGCCATCAGCACGCAGCGCCTGCATCATCTCCATCACCGCAGCGGTGAGAGGCAATTGCGCGCCAACGCCGTGCGAAGTATCCAGGGCATTCGCCAGATCTTTAATATGCAGGTCGATACGGAAACCCGGCTTGAAATTGCGATCCATCACCATCGGCGCTTTGGCATCCAGCACGGTACTTCCCGCCAGGCCGCCGCGAATCGCCTGATACACAAGATCCGGGTTGACCCCTGCTTTGGTCGCCAGGGTCAGCGCTTCGGACATGGCGGCGATGTTCAACGCCACAATCACCTGGTTTGCCAGCTTGGTGACGTTGCCCGCGCCGATATCACCGGTATGCACAACGGAACCGGCCATGGATTTCAGCAGGTCGTAATATTTGTCGAACGTACCTCTGTCGCCGCCGACCATCACAGACAGCGTTCCGTCGATGGCTTTTGGCTCTCCGCCGCTGACCGGTGCGTCCAGCATTTCGACGCCTTTCGCTTTCAACGCATCGCTGATTTCACGGCTCGCCAGTGGCGCGATGGAACTCATGTCGATCAGCACCAGGCCCGGCTTCGCGCCTTCGATCAGGCCGTTCTCACCCAGCGCGACTTCTTTGACGTGCGGGGAGTTTGGCAGCATGGTAATTACCACGTCGCACTGCTCAGCAATCGCTTTTGCGGTGGTGGCCGTTTCTGCGCCAGCGGCAATCAACTCAGCAATCACTTCTGGATTACGGTCAGAAACCACCAGCGAGTAACCTGCCTTGATGAGGTTTTTACTCATTGGTTTACCCATGATACCCAGGCCAATAAAACCAACTTTCATTGTCATAATTGCGTCTCTCTTTATCTCAGTGGTGGTTATTTTTTAAAGGAATCGGCGAGCTTCTGCGTGGCAGAGCGGAACACGCCAAGGTCACTGCCGACAGCAACAAACGTTGCGCCCCATTCCAGGTAACGACGGGCGTCCGCTTCAACGGGTGCCAGGATGCCGCTCGGCTTGCCGTGCGCTTTTGCACGTTCAAAAATGTGTTGAATAGCGCGTTGCACTTCCGGGTGGTTGGCATTGCCGAGATGTCCGAACGCCGCCGCCAGATCGCTTGGGCCAACAAAGATGCCGTCTACGCCGTCAGTTGCCGCGATGGCATCAACGTTATCCACGCCGTGCTGGCTCTCGATCTGCACCAGAATCGTGATGTTCTTGTTGGACTGCGCAAAATAGTCCGGCACGGTGCCAAACATATTGGCGCGATGAGAAACCGATACACCGCGAATCCCTTCCGGCGGATAGCGGGTAGACGCCACGGCCTGAACCGCCTCTTCCACATTTTCCACGAACGGGATGAGGAAGTTATAGAACCCGATATCCAGTAAACGCTTGATGATCACCGGCTCATTCGTTGGCACACGTACCACCGGTGCGCTGTGGCTGCCCTTGAGCGCCATCAGTTGCGGAATGAACGTGGTGATATCATTCGGCGCATGTTCACCGTCCAGGACCAGCCAGTCGAAACCGGCCAGACCGAGCACTTCGGTGCTGATGGGGCTTGCCAGCGCAGACCAGCAGCCAATCTGAATCTCTTTCGCCGCCAGGGCCGCTTTAAACTTGTTCGGGAAAATATCGTTACTCATCGCTTATACCTTCAATTATTTCTGCAATTCCATACGTTTAATGTCGCCCACTACGAACAGGTAGCAGAACATCGCCATCAACGCAGAGCAGCCAACGAAGACCAGAGCCGTATTGAATGAATGCAGTTCACTCACCAGATAGCCAATCACTAGCGGGGTGACAATCGACGCCACGTTACCGAAGACGTTGAACACGCCACCGCACAGGCCCACAATCTCTTTTGGCGCGGTATCAGAAATCACCGGCCAGCCCAGCGCACCAAAACCTTTTCCGAAGAACGCCAGCGCCATCAGCGCAATCACCAGGACCGTGTTGTCGGTGTAGTTGCACAGAATAATGGAGGAAGCCAACAGCATTCCGAGCACAATCGGCAACTTACGTGCCAGAGTAATCGACTTACCGCTTTTAATCAGATGATCCGAGAACACGCCGCCTAGTACACCGCCCGCAAATCCACACAGCGCCGGGATGGAGGCCACCAGGCCGACTTTCAGAATCGACATGCCCTTTTCCTGCACCAGATAAATCGGGAACCAGGTGAGGAAGAACCAGGTGATGGTGTTGATAAAGTATTGACCAAAAAACACGCCGAGCATCATGCGGTTCGTCAATAACTGTTTGATGTAATGAAGCTTTGGACCACTCGCCGCTTTATCGCCTGGCTTTTTATGATCCATATCGACCACTGCGCCACCGTCAGTGATGAACTTCAGCTCTTCAGCAGACATACGTGGGTGATCGGTTGGGTTGTGAACGAACTTGACCCACATTCCGGTCAGCACAAAGCCAATAACGCCCATCACGGTAAAGACGTGTTCCCAGCCCCACGCAAAGGTCAACCAACCCAGCAGCGGCGAGAACAGCGCCAGAGAGAAATACTGTGCAGAGTTGAAAATGGCGGATGCCGTGCCACGCTCTTTCGTCGGGAACCAGGCCGCAACGATACGGGCGTTAGCCGGGAATGACGGTGCTTCGGAGAAGCCCAGCATAAAGCGCATGATGAACATCGAAATGCCTGCCCACGCCAGCGGCACGAAATCGACAAAACCTTGTAAGAACGTGAACAACGACCAGAAAAACAGGCTATAGGTGTAGACTTTTTTCGAGCCAAACTTGTCGAGCAACCAGCCGCCAGGGATTTGCATCAGCAGATAGGCCCAGCCAAACGCGGAGAAGATATACCCCATCGATACCGCGCTTAACTGCAGCTCTTTTGCAACTTCGGTCCCGGCAATCGAAAGTGTTGCGCGGTCAGCGTAGTTAACCGCCGTCACAATGAAAATAATCAGTAATATTAAATGACGGGTATGAATACCCTTTTTTGTTTCTACAGCAGTATCTAGTGACATGTTTATTTCCTCGGGCACATCGATGTTGGTATTTTTATTATTTTGAGAGAAATCTATACTGATTATTATCGATAGCAGGCAATATCAGTTAATTAACCAGATGCAATGAAATCGTGATTAAGTATAAACATCACCCCCGGCCCGCACATTGTCGCATCGCTCAATTATCTCACCTCTCAGGAATAATATTTTGAGCATATGCACAACTCCCTGGGCGCTAATGCACAGATTTACGCATTCCCCGCCAGACGCCGTCAGTACTCGCCCTGATGAGTGATCTTGATCACATTTTTATCCCGTAAGTCCTGACATTCTTTATTAAAGCAGGCAGCGTCTTTATTTTTTCTAATAAGAAAATAAGCACACTCTTAACGACATTTAATATCTACTTTTCGCTGGAGAATACTGAACAATGGCCGACATCGAAATTCGACAAGCGTCGCCGACGGCGTTCTATATAAAAGTACACGACACTGATAACGTGGCGATTATTGTTAACGACAACGGCCTGAAAGCAGGAACGCGTTTCCCCGATGGCCTGGAACTGATAGAGCACATTCCCCAGGGACATAAAGTCGCACTGGTCGATATTCCTGCGCACGGTGAAATCGTCCGTTACGGCGAAATCATCGGCTACGCAGTACGCGCCGTGCCGCAGGGCAGTTGGATTGATGAATCGCTCGTCGAACTGCCAGAAGCACCACCGCTCAATACCTTACCGCTGGCGACCCGCGTGCCGGAGCCACTGCCCCCGCTGGAAGGATACACCTTCGAAGGCTATCGCAATGCCGACGGCAGCGTGGGTACCAAAAATCTGCTCGGCATTACCACCAGCGTGCATTGCGTGGCGGGCGTGGTGGATTACGTGGTCAAAATCATCGAACGTGATTTGCTACCAAAATACCCGAACGTCGACGGTGTGGTGGGGCTGAACCATTTGTATGGCTGTGGCGTGGCGATTAACGCGCCCGCAGCCGTTGTGCCCATCCGTACCATCCACAACATTTCGCTGAACCCGAATTTCGGCGGTGAGGTAATGGTGATTGGCCTGGGCTGCGAAAAACTCCAGCCAGAGCGCCTATTACAGGGCACCGACGATGTGAAGGCAATCCCCGTAGACAGCGCAAGCATTGTGCGTTTGCAGGATGAGCATCACGTTGGCTTTAGATCGATGGTGGACGACATTCTGCAGGTTGCCACGATCCATCTGGAAAGGCTGAACAAGCGTCAACGCGAAACCTGCCCGGCTTCTGAGCTGGTTGTCGGCACGCAGTGCGGCGGCAGCGATGCGTTCTCCGGCGTCACAGCAAATCCAGCGGTCGGCTACGCCTCGGATCTGTTTGTGCGTTGCGGCGCAACGGTAATGTTCTCGGAAGTCACCGAAGTGCGCGATGCGATCCACCTTCTGACTCCGCGCGCCATCAACGAAGAGGTGGGTAAACGCCTGCTGGAAGAGATGGCCTGGTACGATAACTATCTCGACTTGGGGCAAACCGACCGCAGCGCGAACCCGTCCCCCGGCAACAAAAAAGGCGGTCTGGCAAACGTGGTGGAAAAAGCGTTGGGTTCGATTGCGAAATCTGGTCAGAGCGCGATTTCAGAGGTGCTCTCGCCAGGCCAGCGCCCGACCAAACGCGGTTTGATTTATGCCGCAACGCCCGCCAGCGATTTTGTCTGCGGTACGCAGCAGGTCGCATCCGGCATTACGGTGCAGGTCTTCACCACCGGTCGCGGTACGCCGTACGGTCTGATGGCCGTTCCGGTCATCAAGATGGCGACGCGCACCGAGCTGGCAAACCGTTGGTATGACTTGATGGATATCAACGCGGGCACCATTGCTACCGGCGAAGAGAGCATTGAGGACGTGGGCTGGAAACTGTTCCACTTTATTCTTGATGTGGCGAGCGGCCGCAAGAAAACCTTCTCGGATCAATGGGGCTTGCACAACCAGCTAGCAGTGTTTAACCCGGCGCCGGTGACATGATAGCCCTCTAAACGCAATCGCCCTCTGCTTAGAGGAGAGGGCGATTTAAACAGCCTTACCCCGCAACAAGAATCACATCAATCCCGTTTTTACGCAGCCCTTCCAGACTTTCAGTCGGGATGCCTTCATCGACAATAATCATATCAATGCGTTGCGTATCAATAATTTTATGCAAGCTTGAACGGTTAAACTTTGTTGAATCCGTCACGACAATAATCCGCTCTGCGACTTCACACATTTTTCGGTTCAGTCGCGCTTCATCTTCATTGTGGGTACTGACGCCGCGATCGAGATCGATGGCATCCACGCCCAGAAACAGCAGATCGAAGTGATAGTTTTGCAACGACTGTTCCGCCTGATCGCCATAAAACGACTGCGACTGACGACGCAAATGGCCGCCGGTCATCAGCAGTTCCACCCCTTCCGCTTCAAGCAACGCATTGGCGACATTCATGCCATTTGTCATAGCGATCACATCGCTGTGCTGTCGCATCATGCGTGCGATTTCATAGGTTGTGGTACCCGAATCGAGAATCACACGATGGCCTGGTTTAATCAGGTTCGCCGCCGCCTGCGCAATGCTGCGCTTCATCGCTGTATTGAGCGAACTTTTATCTTCAACGGAAGGCTCAACACCAGGGGTATTACCGTCACAGATCAACGCCCCGCCGTAGGCACGAACGGCAATGCCCTGCTTTTCCAGAAAGGCGAGATCGTTACGGATCGTGACCGTAGAGACGCCATAAAGTTGAGAAAGATCGTTAACCTGTACGCTTCCCTGCTGCCGTAACCGCTGGATTATCTGCTCACGCCTTTCGCTGGTGCCCGTCACGCGTTTTTCCGCGGATGAATCGCTGCTGCTCATGAGAGCTCCTTCACTAAAATCTTTCGTTTCATTTCGATTTATCTATTAACTCCTTTCTTTTAGCGGAATGCAAGCCCCACCGGCGTGTTCCTGTCGGAGGTTGTCGATGCTGAAACCTTTCGTTATGTTTCTTTTGTGAAACAGATCGGAAAACTATTATCTTTCGTTTTATTTTTACAGCACCATGCAGCAGTATAAAGTGAAATAAAACGAAAGATGAATACCATAACCATCCGAAGTGGAGAGGAAAGTGAAACATCTGATTGAAATAGTGGAAAGCCATAAACAAGGCGCGGAAAACGGGATTTATGCCGTGTGCTCCGCGCACCCACTGGTACTCGAAGCCGCAATTCGATTTGCCCGTACACATAACTCCGCGTTATTGATTGAAGCGACATCCAACCAGGTGGACCAGTTTGGCGGTTACACCGGCATGACGCCCACCGATTTCTGCGGTTTTGTCCACCAGCTTGCGGACTCGCTAAATTTTCCTCGCTCAATGCTCATTTTGGGCGGCGACCATCTCGGCCCAAATCGCTGGCAACATCTCACTGCTGACGAAGCGATGGAAAACGCGCAGACACTTATTAAAAGCTACGTGGCCGCAGGTTTTAAGAAGATTCACCTCGATTGCAGCATGTCCTGCGAGGACGATCCGATTCCCTTGACGGATGAGATCGTCGCGACGCGTGCCGCGCGTCTGGCGAAAATAGCCGAAGAGACCAGTGATGCGTGCTTTGGAGAATCCGATCTGGTGTACATCATTGGCACCGAAGTGCCCGTTCCCGGCGGCGCGCACGAAACCCTAAGCGAACTCGTAGTCACCACACCTGATGCAGCACGCGCCACGCTCGAAGCTCATCGCCATGCTTTCGAGCAGCAAGGATTAAGCGCGATTTGGCCGCGTATTATCGGGCTGGTGGTTCAGCCTGGCGTGGAGTTCGATCACACCAACGTGATTGACTATCAACCGGAAAAAGCGGCCGCGCTGAGTGCGATGGTGGAAGGGTATGACACGCTGGTGTTTGAGGCTCACTCTACCGATTACCAGACGCAGCAGGCGCTGCGCCAGCTGGTGAAAGATCATTTTGCGATTCTAAAAGTCGGTCCGGCACTCACGTTTGCTCTGCGTGAGGCACTGTTTTCGCTGGCGGCCGTTGAAGAAGAGTTACTCCCGTTGAAAGCCGGGTCTGGACTGCGCCACGTTCTGGAAAACGTGATGCTCGATCGCCCGGAATACTGGCAAAGCCACTATCACGGCGATGGCAACGCGCGTCGTCTGGCACGCGGCTACAGCTATTCAGATCGCGTTCGCTACTACTGGCCCGACAGTCAGATCGACGACGCGTTCGAACGGCTGGTACGAAACCTGGCCGACGACCCCATTCCACTGCCGCTTGTGAGTCAGTACTTACCGCTGCAATACAGCAAAGTTCGCGAGGGCGCTCTCAAGGCTACGCCGCGAGAACTTATCATCGACCACATTCAGGACATACTGCGTCAGTACCACGACGCCTGTCAGCGTGTCACGCCGCATAACGCATAACAACAACAGGAAAACGCTATGCCAAACATTGTCTTATGTCGCATTGACGAACGCTTGATTCACGGCCAGGTGGGCGTGCAGTGGGTCGGATTTGCAGGCGCAAATTTGGTTCTGGTCGCCAATGATGAAGTGGCTGAGGATTCGGTCCAGCAAAACCTGATGGAAATGGTATTGGCCGAAGGCATCGACGTTCGCTTCTGGTCACTGCAGAAAGTCATCGACAATATTCACCGCGCCGCCGATCGGCAGAGAATTCTGCTGGTCTGCAAGTCGCCTGCCGATTTCCTGACGCTCGCAGCAGGTGGCGTGCCTATCAACCGTATTAACGTTGGAAATATGCATTACGCGAATGGCAAACAGCAAATTGCCAAAACGGTCTCTGTAGACGCCAACGATACGGCGGCGTTTAACGGCCTGAAAGCCGCTGGAGTGGAGTGCTTCGTTCAGGGCGTCCCGACAGAACCCGCTTTGGATCTCTTTAAACTTCTTTGAGGGATTCACTATGGAAATCAGTTTATTGCAGGCGTTTGCGCTGGGCATTCTCGCCTTTATCGCAGGCCTGGATATGTTCAATGGCTTAACGCATATGCACCGCCCGGTGGTGCTTGGGCCGCTGGTGGGCTTGATTCTGGGCGATCTGCATACCGGTATTTTAACGGGTGGTACGCTGGAACTGGTCTGGATGGGACTGGCTCCGCTGGCGGGCGCGCAGCCGCCAAACGTCATTATTGGCACCATTGTCGGGACGACGTTCGCCATTACCACCGGCGTGAAGCCGGAGGTCGCCGTCGGTGTGGCCGTGCCGTTCGCCGTTGCAGTGCAAATGGGGATTACGTTCTTGTTCTCCGTGATGTCAGGCGTCATGGCACGTTGCGACAGGATGGCCGCCAACGCGGATACCGCAGGCATTGAGCGGGTGAATTATCTGGCACTGCTGGCACTCGGGATTTTCTATTTTCTTTGCGCTTTCCTGCCCATCTACTTCGGCGCAGAACACGCGAAAACCGCCATTGATGTGCTTCCCGCACGTTTAATTGACGGGCTTGGCGTTGCGGGCGGCATCATGCCAGCCATCGGCTTTGCCGTATTGCTGAAAATCATGATGAAAAACGTTTACATCCCCTATTTTATTCTCGGTTTTGTGGCAGCCGCCTGGCTTAAATTGCCGGTACTGGCCATTGCTGCTGCAGCGCTGGCGATGGCGCTGATCGATTTTGTCCGCAAATCCCCGGAGCCGGCTCCGGTCGCTCAGAAAGAGGAATTCGAAGATGGCATCTAATCAAACCACTCTGCCGACCGTTTCCGAGGCCGATGAGTCGCTGCTTTCCGGCGTGAACGAAAATATTTACGAAGATCAGAAAATCGGCGCGGAGTTGACCAAAAAAGATATCAATCGCGTGGCCTGGCGTTCGATGCTGTTGCAGGCTTCATTTAACTACGAACGTATGCAGGCATCGGGCTGGTTATATGGTTTGTTGCCGGCGTTGAAAAAAATCCACACCAACCCGCGCGATCTGGCCCGCGCCATGAAAGGCCATATGGGGTTCTTCAACACTCACCCCTTTTTGGTAACCTTTGTTATCGGCATTATTCTGGCGATGGAACGTCCCAAACAGGACGTAAACAGCATTCAGAGCACCAAGATTGCCGTGGGCGCTCCGCTCGGCGGAATTGGGGATGCGATGTTCTGGCTGACGCTGCTGCCGATTTGCGGCGGCATCGGGGCCAGCCTTGCGCTGCAAGGCTCGATACTTGGGGCCGTGGTGTTCATCGTGATGTTCAACGTGGTGCATCTGGGGCTGCGCTTTGGCCTGGCGCACTATGCTTATCGGATGGGCGTCGCCGCGATCCCGCTGATTAAGGCCAATACCAAAAAAGTCGGCCACGCCGCGTCGATTGTAGGGATGACGGTCATCGGCGCACTGGTGGCGACCTATGTGCGCCTGAACACTACGCTGGAAATTACGGCTGGTGACGCGGTGGTGAAACTGCAAACAGATGTTATCGACAAGCTGATGCCCGCGTTTTTGCCGCTGGTTTACACCCTCACCATGTTCTGGCTGGTGCGTCGTGGCTGGAGTCCGTTGCGACTCATCGGCATCACGGTGGTGTTGGGCGTCGTGGGTAAGTTCTGTCACTTCCTGTAAAACAAGGGGTTTGAGATGTTAGGCATTATTCTTTGTGGTCATGGCGGATTCGCCAGCGGGCTTGAAAAAGCGATGAAGCAAATCCTCGGTGAGCAAGAGCAATTTATTGCCATCGATTTTCCTGAAACCTCGACCACCGCGCTCCTGACTTCGCAGCTGGAGCAGGCAATAAACGAGTTGGGTAGTCAGGAGGATATCGTCTTTCTGACCGATTTACTGGGCGGCACGCCGTTTCGCGTGGCCTCTACCATGGCGCTGGAAAAACCCGGCTGGGAAGTGCTTACAGGAACCAATATGCAGCTTCTGCTGGAAATGGTGATGGAGCGCGACGGGTTAACCAGCGAAGCGTTTCGGTTACAGGCGCTTGAGTGCGGGCATCGCGGGCTGACCAGCCTGGTAGACGAGCTGGGGCGCTGTCGCGAAGAAAAGCCCGTTGAAGAAGGCATTTAGCCTCGCGCCCATTGTCCTTTTAGCAAACCCATTATCGTATATAGCATTCCGGGCAGGCTCTCCCCCTTAGCCCTTTCACTCTGCATTACTTTGGCCTTACGTTAATCGCGTAGGGCCTTTCTTTTGCTTTCGATTAATAAGCATTGCCCGGTGGAAAATAAAATAAATCTATAAAAGTTAATGCGTTACTCAAACCGTTCTTTTCCTCGATCACAAATTTCGTTTTATTTCTTTTCTCGGCATTGACCTTTCACTTTCCTTTCTATAGATTTTAATTAATCGAACAAGTGAAACGAAACGAAAGACAATGGCGATTACGATCGTGTCTGATGTGGATTTCACATTACTAAGGACTGAATTATGCCAGACACCCCTACCGCCACCGGCACCTGGACGGAAAAAGAGATCCGTCAGCAACCTGAGTGCTGGAGCCGTTCTCTACACCATATCGACACCCTTCGACAGACACTCGATCGTTTTCTCTCGCCGTTGCTCAGCAAAAAGGATCTGCGGATCGTCCTGACGGGCGCGGGAACATCGGCATTTATCGGCGATATTATCGCTCCGTGGCTCTCGCGTCACACCGGGAAAAATTTTAGTGCCATTCCAACCACCGATCTGGTGACCAATCCGATGGATTATTTGAGTCCTGCTCATCCGATGCTGCTGGTCTCTTTCGCCCGCTCCGGCAATAGCCCAGAAAGCGTGGCCGCCGTGGAGCTGGCAAATCAGTTTGTGCCAGAGTGCTATCACCTGACGATCACCTGCAACGAAGCCGGAAGTCTTTATCAGAGTGCGGCTGACAGCGACAACGCCTTTGCGCTGCTGATGCCGCCCGAGACGCACGATCGCGGTTTTGCGATGACCAGCAGCATCACCACCATGATGGCAAGTTGTCTGGCGGTATTCGCTCCGGACACGATCAACTGTGCATCCTTCCGCGACGTCGCAAATCGCTGCGAAGCGATCTTGTCGTCACTGGGGGATTTCAGTCACGGCGTATTTGGCGCTGAACCCTGGAAACGGATCGTTTATCTCGGCAGCGGCGGATTGCAGGCCGCAGCGCGTGAATCCGCGTTAAAAGTGCTGGAGCTGACGGCGGGCAAAGTGGTCGCGTTTTATGACTCGCCAACCGGTTTCCGCCATGGCCCGAAATCACTGGTCGATAACGAAACGCTGGTGGTGGTTTTTGTCTCCAGCCATCCCTACACGCGCCAGTACGATCTCGATCTCGTGGCTGAATTACGCCGTGATCAGCAGGCCCTGAGTGTGGTTGCCGTGACTGCCGATCCTGATCCGATTGTCGAAGCGGGTCCGTATATTTTGCTCCCTGCTTCACGCCCATTCCTGGACGTTGAACTGGCGTTCTGCTTCCTGATGTACGCGCAGGTCTTTGCACTCACGCAGTCCATCAGCGTCGGAAATACCCCAGACACCCCATCTGCCAGCGGTACGGTAAACCGTGTGGTACAGGGCGTTGTCATTCACCCGTGGCTGGCTTAACAGGAGCGCATCATGAGCATTATCTCAACGAAATACCTTCTGCAGGATGCGCAAGCCAAAGGCTATGCGGTTCCCGCGTTTAACATTCATAACGCCGAAACGATCCAGGCCATTCTCGAAGTGTGCAGCGAAATGCGATCGCCGGTGATTCTGGCCGGTACGCCAGGCACCTTTAAACATATCGCACTGGAAGAGATCTACGCGCTGTGCAGCGCGTATTCCCTCAGCTACGACATGCCGCTGGCGCTGCATCTCGATCATCATGAGTCGCTGGACGACATTCGCCGCAAGGTGAATGCAGGCGTGCGTAGCGCAATGATCGACGGCAGCCACTTCCCGTTTGAGCAAAACGTGACGCTGGTGAAATCCGTTGTGGATTTCTGCCATCTCAATGACTGCAGCGTCGAGGCTGAGCTTGGCCGCCTGGGCGGCGTTGAAGATGACATGAGCGTGGACGCCGAAAGCGCATTTCTGACCGATCCGCAGGAGGCCAAACGCTTTGTCGAGCTGACGGGAGTCGACAGTCTTGCCGTGGCAATAGGCACGGCACATGGGCTTTACACCAAGCGGCCAAAAATTGATTTTCAACGTCTGGCTGAAATCCGTGACGTTGTGGATATCCCTCTCGTGCTGCACGGTGCAAGCGACGTTCCGGATGAATTCGTGCGCCGCACGATCGAGCTGGGGGTCTGTAAAGTGAACGTGGCGACGGAACTGAAAATCGCGTTTTCAGCCGCCGTCAAAGAGTGGTTCAACGAAAATCCGCAGGGAAACGATCCGCGCTTTTACATGCGTGTCGGTATGGACGCCATGAAAGAGGTGGTAAAAAACAAAATCAACGTCTGCGGCTCGGCCAACAAACTCGTGCTCGACTCCGCCGTCGTTTAATAAAAACTCGCACAACACACTATGGGCAGGAATGAAGATGAGCGCTCCTAATATTTTATTAACCCGGATCGATAACCGCCTGGTGCATGGTCAGGTTGGAGTCACATGGACCTCAACCATCGGCGCTAATTTGCTGATCGTCGTCGATGACGACGTCGCGAAAGACGAGATCCAACAAAAGCTGATGGGGATCACCGCGGATACCTACGGTTTCGGCATTCGCTTTTTTTCAATCGAAAAAACTGCCGCGATCATTTCTAAGGCCGCGCCGCATCAGAAGATCTTCCTGATTTGCCGTACGCCGGACATTGTCAGGAGGCTAATTGAAGCAGGCGTACCGCTAAACGACGTTAACGTCGGGAATATGCATTTTTCGGAAGGCAAACGGCAGATCAGCAGCAAAGTTTATGTCGACGATCGGGATCTCGACGATCTGCGCTTTATCAAGCGCAGCGGCGTGAATCTCTTTATCCAGGATGTCCCGGGGGATGCGAAAGAGAGCATTCCTGATTAATCGCCCTGTCTCGACATTCAAAAACTAAAGTCGCTATTACGAGGCAATAAAATGCATGAAATAACATTGATTCAGGGGATTTCCCTGGCCACGTTAGTGTTTTTCTTAGGGATTGATTTTTGGCTGGAAGCGTTGTTTCTGTTTCGTCCTATTATCGTTTGTACCCTTACCGGGGCGATTTTGGGTGATATCCATATCGGCTTGATTACCGGCGGTCTGACCGAGCTGGCATTTGCGGGTCTCACGCCCGCGGGTGGCGTGCAGCCACCTAACCCTATCATGGCCGGGGTGATGACCACTGTCATTGCCTGGTCTACCGGTGTCGATGCCAAAACAGCCATCGGACTGGGGCTGCCGTTTAGCCTGTTAATGCAATACGTCATTCTGTTTTTCTATTCAGCATTCTCCCTGTTTATGTCGAAAGCCGACAGGTATGCGAAAGAGACAAATACCGCGGGATTCGCCCGTCTTAATTGGACGACCACGCTGATTGTGGCCTGCACTTACGCGGTGATCACGTTCCTCTGCACATACCTTGCTCAAGGGGCGATGCAGGCGCTGGTCAAGGCCATGCCGGCCTGGCTGACGCACGGATTTGAAGTCGCGGGGGGCATTCTTCCCGCTGTCGGTTTCGGCTTGCTGTTGCGCGTGATGTTCAAAGCGCAGTACATCCCTTACCTGATCGCTGGTTTCTTATTTGTCTGTTACATCCAGGTCAGCAATCTGCTGCCGGTCGCTGTGCTAGGCGCGGGATTTGCGGTGTATGAGTTCTTTAACGCGAAAGCCAAAAACGCCGCTCAGCCTCAGGCTTCGGCAGCGAAAAAAGATGAAGAGGATTACAGCAATGGGATCTGAAATCAGTAAAAAAGACATTACGCGCCTGGGGTTCCGTTCTTCACTGCTGCAGGCCAGCTTTAACTACGAGCGTATGCAGGCGGGCGGCTTTACATGGGCGATGTTGCCGCTCCTCAAGAAGATCTACAAAGGCGATAAAGAAGGCCTTAGCGCGGCCATGAAGGACCATCTGGAGTTTATCAACACGCACCCAAACCTGGTGGGATTCCTGATGGGACTGCTGATCTCCATGGAGGAGAAAGGCGAAAACCGCAACACGATTAAAGGCCTCAAAGTAGCGCTGTTTGGTCCTATCGCCGGGATCGGCGACGCGATTTTCTGGTTTACGCTGTTACCGATTATGGCCGGAATTTGCTCATCGTTTGCCAGCCAGGGCAACCTGTTGGGACCGATTCTGTTCTTCGCCGTCTATCTCGCCATTTTCTTCCTGCGCGTGGGCTGGACGCACGTTGGCTATACGGTGGGGATAAAAGCGATCGATAAGGTGCGAGAAAATTCGCAGATGATTGCCCGCTCAGCAACGATTCTGGGGATCACGGTGATCGGCGGGCTGATTGCTTCCTACGTTCATATCAACGTCGTCACCACGTTTGCGATCGATGCCACCCACAACGTTGCGCTGCAAAAAGACTTCTTCGATAAGGTCTTCCCCAACATTTTACCCATGGGCTATACCTTGTTGATGTACTACCTTTTACGCGTGAAAAAAGCGCATCCGGTTCTGCTGATTGCGGTGACATTTGTGCTGGCTATCGCCGGTTCTGCGCTGGGGATTCTGTAAATGAATGGCATAACGTTCCAGCAACAGAGTGATGGCCGCTCGCTCAGCGAAGCCGCCAGCGAGAAATTATTAGCGCTTATTCATCGCAAACCTGACGCCGTCATCTGTCTCGCGACAGGTGCGACGCCTGTGATGACCTATCAGCTGTTGGTGGAAAAGATCATCGCACAACAGGTTGATATTAGCCGGATCACCTTCGTCAAGCTGGACGAATGGGTGGGGTTAGCGCCAGACAACCCGGCCACCTGCGAGGTTTTCTTGCAGCACCATATTCTCCAGCCACTCGGCATTGCGCCTGAAAACTACATTTCGTTCGGGTCTGACAACGCCGATGAACAGGAATGCGCGCGAATTGTGGAGCAAATTGCCCAGCGCGGAGGATTGGATCTGTGCGTTCTGGGAATCGGCAAAAATGGTCATCTCGGGCTGAACGAACCGGATGAGAAACTGGACCCCGCCTGTCACATAACGCATCTTGATGAGCGTACCCGGCTCCACGAGATGCTGAAACAGGCAAACGTCCCAGTCGAGAAAGGGATTACCTTAGGCTTACGCGATATTCTGGCAGCGAGAGAAGTCTTATTGCTGGTCTCTGGCGAAGGGAAACAGCGGGCATTTGCGGCGCTTAAGGAAGGGAAAGTGACAACCCAAATTCCGGCGTCATTCCTTTGGTTGCATCCGAAAACCACCTGTCTTTACTGCGATATGTGAATAGTCAGCCGGGCAACGCGACGTTTGCCCGGCTCGTTGTTACGATTCGCCCTGTTGGTCCAACGCATGCTTATACAGCGCGTTCTTTTTCACGCCGTGGATTTCGGCGGCAAGCGCAGCGGCTTTTTTCAACGGCAGCTCGGTTTGCAGCAATGCCAGCGTACGCAGCGCTTCGGCAGGCAGCGCCTCTTCCTGCGCTTTATGGCCTTCAACGATCAGTACCATTTCGCCTTTACGGCGGTTTTCGTCTTCTTTCACCCAGGCCAGCAGCTCGCCAACCGGCGCGCCGTGGATGTTCTCCCAGGTTTTGGTCAATTCGCGCGCCAGCACCACATAGCGTGATTCACCCCACACGGTGACCATGTCTTCTAAACTGTCCAGAAGGCGATGGGTGGATTCATAGAAAATCAGCGTGCGCGGTTCGGCTTCGAGATCTTTCAACGTATCGCGACGGCCTTTCGATTTGGCGGGTAAAAAACCTTCATAGCAGAAGCGGTCAGAAGGCAAACCTGCGGCGCTCAAAGCGGCAATCGCGGCACAAGGGCCTGGCAACGGCACAACGCGAATACCGGCTTCGCGACAGGTGCGCACCAGGTGATAACCGGGATCGTTGATCAGCGGCGTACCGGCATCGGATACCAGCGCGATGTTTTGCCCTTCTTTGAGTTTCGCCACCAGCGTTTCGGCTTTTTGTTGCTCATTGTGATCGTGCAAAGCGAACAAACGGGCGCTGATCGCGAAATGCTGCAGCAGTAACCCCGTATGCCGGGTATCTTCAGCAGCAATTAAATCAACGGCTTGTAATACGGTGAGCGCACGTTGGGTAATATCAGACAAATTCCCGATAGGAGTAGGTACAATATAAAGCTGGCCTTGAGAATTATCTGCCGTTTCGTGTTGTTTCATTGTTTAGTCCGTATTGCCGATTTAATATTGAGCATTGCCTAAAAAAATCACTGGATACAGTATGGTACCCTTAACGTTTCTTCGAACAAAAGCTTCGCGCAGCCTTCCTATTATGCTGGCAGCCCTGATTTTCGCAGGCTGTGGCACTCAGGCGCCCGATCAGACTGCCGCCCATATGCAGGGTTCCGCGCAGGCTGATTCCGGCTTTTATCTGCAACAAATGTCGCAGAGCTCAAATGATACCAAGACCAACTGGCAATTACTTGCCATTCGTGCACTGCTGAATGAAGGTAAAACGCAGCAGGCAGTCGATCTGTATAACCAGTTGCCGCAGGAATTGAACAATACGCAGCGCGGCGAGCAATCGCTACTGGCGGCTGAGCTGAAAATCGCGCAGAAAGAGTATCCGGCGGCGAAAAAACTGCTGGCAGATATCGATATGAAAGCGCTGGAAAACAACCAGCAGGCCCGATACTGGCAGGCCGTTATCGCTGCTGAACAGGGTCGCCCTTCCCTGCCACTCTTGCGCGCGCTCATTGCACAAGAGCCGCTGTTGAGCGGCGCCGACAAGCAGAAAAACATCGATGCCACCTGGCAAGCGCTCTCCTCAATGACGCCGGAACAGGCTCAGGCGCTGGTAATCAACGCTGATGAGAATGTGTTGCAAGGCTGGCTGGATTTGCAGCAGATGTGGTTCAACAACCGCAGCGATCCAAAAATGCTGAAAGCGGGCATTACCGACTGGCAGACGCGTTACCCGCAAAACCCGGGGGCGAAAATGCTGCCGACGCAGTTGGTCAACGTGCAGAACTTCCAGCCTGTCTCCGTCAGCAAAATCGCCCTTTTGCTGCCATTGAATGGTCAGGCGGCGGTATTTGGTCGTACCATTCAGCAGGGCTTTGAAGCGGCGAAAAATGGCACCACTGCGGTGGCAGGTAACGCTGTTCCTGCACAAGCAGCGCAGGCCGCGAATGTGAACGATGTGATTAGCCCGTCTGCGGTAGAAACCAGCGATTTGACCTCTGCGCAAGCGCCAGCTCAAGGCACGATGCAAAATCCAGTGACCGCTCCGACAACGCCGCCAGCGACCACGCAGGCCCCTGCAGAAACCGCAGCGCCAGCGGAAGCACAAACGCCTGTTGTTCCCCAGGCGGCACCTGCAACCGATGCGGCAACGGCACAACCACAAACCTCGACGCCCGATCAGCAGCCTGCCGCACAGCCGCAAACCGTTGCTGCAACGACCGCGAATCCGCGTGCAGAACTGAAAATCTATGACACCAGTTCGCAGCCACTCGATCAGGTGCTGGCGCAAGTTCAGAAGGACGGTGCCAGTATCGTGGTTGGTCCCTTGCTGAAGAATAATGTCGAAGAGTTGATGAAGAGCAACACTTCGCTGAACGTGCTGGCGCTTAACCAGCCTGAGCAAGTTCAGAATCGCGCGAATATCTGTTACTTCGCCCTTTCACCAGAAGACGAAGCTCGCGACGCGGCGCGTCATATTCATGAACAAGGAAAACAGGCCCCGTTGCTACTGACACCGCGTAGCGCGCTGGGTGACCGCGTCGCCACGGCGTTTGCTCAGGAATGGCAACAGCTCGGCGGTAATATCGTGTTGCAGCAGAAATTTGGCTCAACCTCTGAGCTAAGAGCAGGCGTGAACGGCGGGTCAGGTATTGCACTGACCGGCAGCCCGGTTTCGGCCAGTCTGCCGCAGCAGCAAGGCGTGACCATCGGCGGTCTGACGATTCCGGCTCCACCAACTGACGCGCAAATCAGCGGCGGCGGCAAAGTGGATGCGGCTTATATCGTCGCGACGCCAGAAGAAATTGCCTTTATCAAACCGATGATTGCCATGCGCAATGGCAGCCAAAGCGGCGTAACATTGTATGCCAGCTCGCGCAGCGCACAGGGGACGGCTGGGCCTGATTTCCGTCTGGAAATGGATGGCCTGCAATACAGCGAAATCCCTATGCTGGCGGGTAGCAACCCGGCGCTGATGCAGCAAGCACTGAGCAGCGTACGTAACGACTATTCACTCGCGCGTTTGTACGCGATGGGCGTGGATGCGTGGGCGCTGGCGAACCACTTTACCCAGATGCGTCAGGTGCCGGGCTTTGAGCTTAACGGCAACACCGGCGATCTGACCGCTACTCAGGATTGTGTGATTAACAGGAAGTTATCATGGCTCAAATACCAGCAGGGGCAGATCGTCCCGGCAAGTTAAGCCGCAAACAGACGGGCGACGCGTGGGAGCTAAAAGCGCGTCGCTGGCTGGAAGGCAAAGGACTGCGTTTTATCGCCGCTAACGTTCACGGACGTGGCGGCGAAATTGATCTGATCATGAAAGACGGTCAGGTTATCGTGTTTATTGAGGTACGTTTCCGACAGTCGTCCCGATTTGGTGGCGCTGCCGCCAGCGTGACGCTCGCCAAACAACATAAATTATTACAGACTGCCCACTTGTGGCTTGCCCGCCATAATGGGAGTTTTGATACTGTGGATTGCCGGTTCGATGTGGTAGCCTTCACCGGAAACGACATCGAGTGGCTTAAAAACGCTTTTGGCGAAGACGCATAATTAAGATTTAAAGGGATAACGTGCTCGAAAGAATTAAGGTTTGCTTCACAGAAAGCATTCAAACTCAGATTGCAGCGGCGGAAGCCCTCCCGGAAGCTATTTCACGCGCAGCAATGACGCTGGTGCAGTCCCTGCTCAATGGCAACAAAATCCTCTGTTGTGGCAACGGCACCTCCGCCGCCAACGCACAGCATTTTGCTGCCAGCATGATCAATCGTTTTGAAACAGAACGCCCTAGTTTACCTGCCATTGCACTTAATACCGATAATGTGGTCTTAACCGCGATTGCCAACGATCGTCTTCATGACGAAATCTACGCAAAACAGGTTCGAGCCTTAGGCCACGCCGGGGATATTCTGCTGGCGATTTCTACGCGCGGAAATAGCCGTGATATCGTGAAAGCCGTCGAAGCTGCCGTGACGCGTGATATGACCATTGTCGCGCTAACAGGCTATGACGGTGGTGAACTGGCAGGCCTTTTAGGCCCGCAGGATGTGGAAATTCGCATTCCCTCTCATCGCAGTGCGCGCATTCAGGAAATGCACATGCTGACGGTGAACTGTCTATGCGATTTGATTGATAACACGCTTTTCCCTCACCAGGATGATTAAGGAGTACTAATGAAGGCATTAACGCCCCTCGCAGTCCTTATTTCTGCGCTGCTGCTTCAAGGATGTATCGCTGCGGCTGTGGTAGGTACAGCGGCTGTCGGCACCAAAGCAGCAACCGATCCGCGCTCTGTGGGTACTCAAGTCGATGACGGCACGCTGGAACTGCGCGTCAACAGCGCCCTGTCGAAAGACGAACAAATTAAGAAAGAAGCGCGCATTAACGTGACCGCTTATCAGGGCAAAGTGCTGCTGGCAGGCCAGGCACCCAATCTGGAACTGGCTGCCCGCGCGAAACAAATCGCCATGGGCGTAGAAGGCACCACGGAAGTGTTCAACGAAGTTCGCCAGGGTCAGCCTATTGGTCTGGGAACGGCATCGTCGGATACCTGGATCACCACCAAAGTGCGTTCACAGTTGTTGGGTAGCGATCAGGTGAAATCCTCCAACGTGAAAGTCACCACCGAGAATGGCGAAGTGTTCCTGCTCGGACTGGTCACCGATCGTGAAGGCAAAGCTGCGGCCGATACCGCCAGCCGTGTGAGCGGCGTGAAGCACGTGACAACCGCATTTACCTATATTAAGTAAACGCGTTTGCATGATAAGAAAAACCCGGCGGAAGCCGGGTTTTTTGTTTTACAGCAGCGCAATACTGCCTGTTATCACACCACTTAATGCGACCAGCAACCCCGTCAGCCACAGCGCTTTCGCCGGGAATGACTTGCGCAGCATGATAAGCGACGGAAGGCTCACGGCTGGCAGCGTGATTAACAGTGCTAGCGCGGGAGCGGTACCCATACCGGCGAGCATCATCGTCTGCACAATCGGAATTTCAGCCGCAGTCGGGATCACAAACAAGCATCCGGCCACCGCCATCGCAATCACCCACAGCAGCGTGTTATCGATCGCGCCGTCTGCGTGAGGGAATAACCAGACGCGTGCCGCGCCTAACACGAGTACTGCAAGGATATACACCGGTATGGTGCTCCAGAAAAGCTGCCACAACGCTTTTCCCCAGCGGGCAAAGAATCCGCCCTGCGCTTCAGGCGTGACGACGTCTACGGACACTGGCGGGGCATCTTTATCTTTGAACAGATACTGGACGATAGAGGCCACAATCAGCACGGTCAGTAGCCCGGCCACCAGGCGGATCAACGCAAAGTGCCAGCCCAGCACAAAGCCCATAAAGACCAGCGTGGCGGGATTGAGTACCGGATTTCCCATCCAGAATGCCAGCGCGCCACCCATTGATACCTGCTGACGCCGCATGCCAGCCGTCACGGGCGCTGCGCAGCAGGAGCACATCATGCCGGGCAGAGAGAAAATCGTCCCCAACAATGTGCCCTGAAACCGCGGCTGGCCTAACGTTCGCATCAGCCAGTTGCGCGGAATCAGCACCTGAATCAACGATCCCAGCAACACGCCCAGCACCGCGGCTTTCCATACGGCGAGGAAATAGACCATCGCGTAATCCCACGCCGCCTGCAACGGGCTGGCGTCCGGCTGGGCGAGTATGGATTTGCCTATGCTGTGAGTATCGGCAGCGGTGAAGGCTTTACCGTAATAGGGCAGCCATTTCACATACCAAAGACCGACGATAACGACGAGAAAAAAGAGTGCGGGTTTCCACCACTGAAAGGGCGTTGCCGCCTGAGATGAAGACTGACCAGTCATAACCTATCCCGGGGAGAGTCATTAATGAGCTGGGGGAGTTTACGCCTCACCTTTTGCAATTTCACGCAGTTTTGCCGAGGGTATAATGTTGACCCCTTCCTGCGACGGAGAAAACGCCTCGTGCAACAGGGCACGCGCAACATCTCTCGCCTGAATGGATTTCCAGTTTCCGGGAAAAAGCTGGAACAATGGCGCGAAAATCGATTCATTGAAGCGCTGTTTATCGCGATCCCCGAGCAGCATAGACGGACGTACAATGGTCAGTCGTTCCCAGTTTTGCGCGATCAATGCGTCTTCCATTTTCCCTTTCACCTGATTGTAGAAAAAGGGAGAACGGGCATTAGCCCCCATTGAGCTGACCACCAGAAAGTGTTTTGCTCCCAACTTTTTTGCCGTGAGCGCTGTATCCACCACCAGCGTATAGTCGGCATGAATAAACGCCTCTTTGCTTCCAGCTGCACGACGCGTGGTGCCAAGACAGCAAAAAGCGATATCAATTGGATCCTTGACCTGCGCCAGAGCATCGGTGAGCTGGGGATCGTAAGGGTTAAAGACACCTGAAATATCGGTCAACGGACGGCGAGTCGGGGCGGCGATATAATTGACTTTTCGCTCCTGCATCAACAGCCGTAACAAATGGCCGCCGACCAGTCCGGTAGTGCCTGTAATCAATACCTGGCTCATTTTATCTCCTTTACAGATTAGTCCGTATGCGGTTTCAGCCTGTTCGACCACACTGAGTAGTCTGTTGGTTAAGTATTTACCACAAACGCAGAAAAATCTGTCTGAAGCCAAAACAACGGAGGAAACATGAGCAAGAAAATAGCGGTCTTGATCACCGACGAGTTTGAAGATTCAGAATTCACCTCGCCTGCTGAGGCGTTCCGCAAAGCGGGGCATGAAGTTGTGACAATAGATACACAGGCGGGGAAAACGGTGAAAGGCCATAAAGGCGAGGCTAGCGTGACAATCGATAAGTCCATTGACGACGTCACAGCGGCTGAGTTCGACGCGCTTTTATTGCCAGGCGGCCATTCGCCGGATACCCTGCGCGGTGACGAGCGCTTTGTCACGTTTACCCGTGATTTTGTCGCCAGCGGCAAACCTGTCTTTGCCATCTGTCATGGGCCGCAACTGCTGATCAGCGCCGAAGTGGTGCGCGGGCGCAAACTTACGGCCGTCAAACCGATCGTGATTGATCTTAAAAACGCGGGTGCCGACTTTTACGATCAAGAGGTAGTGGTCGATCAGGATCAGCTTGTGACCAGCCGTACGCCGGACGATCTGCCCGCGTTTAATCGTGAGGCCTTGCGCTTACTCGGCGCGTAGCCAGTGAAGCTTTTTACCAAAGCCCAGGGTGTTGTCAGTGAACTTGAGTTCGTCAGGGCGAATTTCCCAGACGGGCGCTGACAACGCCAAAGCCACCGGAAAGCGGCGAGTGTACTGTCTGCGCATGCTGTCGCTTTCCTCACCTTCCAGACGACGAATCTCACCCTGAAACTGGACGCCGCGAATCAGCGCGACGTTTTTCGGCTGCCCGTTAATTGTCCCGGCGACTTTTGCTCTCGTCCCGGTCATCTGCGCATGGCGCGTTTTGTCTTCGCTTAACACGTAAAACGCAACGCGCTCGGGATCGTAGTAATAAAACGCGTTAGCGCACCACAGCTCGCCCTCATGGTGCACGCACCAGGTCACGACATGCTGCTTTGCCAGCCAGCGGTTAATGGCGGCCAGAGTTTCCATTTTTGCTCTCTCTCATGCTATGGTGCGTTCACCTTAAGATACTGAATATGCTTACCGTGTGCTGGTTTCTCTATCTCGTCAGAACGGCTGATAACGCGCTTTACACCGGAATTACCACCGACGTCGGGCGGCGTTTCCTTGAACATCAAACAGGGAAAGGCGCGAAAGCGCTGCGGGGAAAAGGTGAACTCTCACTGGCCTTTTCCGCGCCCGTTGGCGAGCGCTCACTGGCGCTGAAGATGGAGTACCGCATTAAGCAGCTGACGAAGCGTCAGAAAGAGCGCCTCGTCGCCGGGGACGGTTCGTTTGAGGCGCTATACGAAAGCCTGCAAACGCCGCCTGTTAAACGCGATTAAAATGGTCGTGATACTCAACCAGACCGCTGACGCCGTTCAGTGCGTCATCCGCCAGACGATGCACCTGGAATGCGGTCTCCGTATTCGGCCAGCGGCAATGCAAATCGTACGGCGCAGCGGGTTCGAACCCTAAACACCCGTAAAAAGCCGGATCGCCCAACGCAACCACCGCCGCATAACCAAATTCATTCAGTGAATCCAGTCCTTCATAGACCAGCTTACGTGCCAGACCCTGACCGCGATAGTTTTCATCGACCGCCAGCGGAGCCATTCCAACCCACTGCAACTCTTCACCCTGAACGGCAACCGGACTAAACGCCACATAGCCAACCACCTGACCTTCGTCATCGGTGGCCACCAGCCCCAGGGTGATCAACCCGTCTTCACGGAGATCGTGCACCAGTCGTGCCTCACTCTCTTGCGCAAACGAACGACGTAACAATGCATCGATACCCGGGGCATCAATCCCTATTTCAACTCGAATCAGCATGGCTCACCCACTGAAGTGTGTTTACTCTCAGGCGGGGTTTTTAGCCCTGCCTCAACAAAATCGGCCATTTGCATCAGCACCACGCGCAGCGGCTTTGGCATCTGATCCAGTTCAATGGCATCCATTAAATTTTTGACGTACAGGCCTAGTTCGGTATCGCCTTCAATGACCAGACGACGCTGGAAAAAGAGCGTATCAGGATCCTGTTTTCGTGCGGCGATCATCAGCAGATCGCTGGCGTCAGCGCTGAAACTGACGTCCGCCGTGGCAGAATCGCTGACGATCAATCGGTCGTTTTCTACCGAGGTAAACCAGCGTAGCCCAATATCACGCACTTCAATACTCAGCCAGCGGCCCTCCAAAAACGCCAGCTCGCCCTCTTCAAGCGCCTGACGAAATTGCCAGCTGAGCATTTGCTCAAGAATCTGACGTTTAAGGGCGAACGGCGCCAATTTTACCGGCACGCTCAACAGTGATGGGCCAAATTGGACGAGACGTGAACGCAGTTTATCCAGCACGAGCTTTACTCCCTGATATCGTTAATGCGGTCATTTTGCCATATCCGGCGGTTGCCGTAGCGGCGTAAATCAACAAACCGTCTTGCTGCAACATTCATTATTGGTGTCATCAATACGCCATTAACTGCCTTAAATCAAAAATTGTCGCGCAGAGGTTAATTAAACTCCACGTTCGTTAACAATTTTGTGCCCTCTGGGGCAGCGGACTCAGGATAAATTATGGAGCTGCTCTGTCCAGCCGGAAACCTCCCGGCACTTAAAGCGGCCATCGAAAATGGCGCCGACGCGGTCTATATCGGGCTGAAAGATGATACTAACGCCCGCCACTTTGCTGGCCTGAATTTCACGGAGAAAAAACTCCAGGAAGCCGTCAATTTCGTACATCAGCACCGTCGTAAATTACATATCGCCATCAATACTTTTGCTCATCCCGATGGCTACGCACGCTGGCAGCGTGCCGTGGATATGGCGGCTCAGCTTGGCGCGGATGCGCTGATTCTCGCTGACCTTGCCATGCTTGAGTATGCCGCAGAACGCTATCCGCATATTGAGCGCCATGTCTCTGTTCAGGCTTCCGCCACCAACGAAGAGGCGGTTCGCTTCTATCATCGTCACTTTGACGTGGCTCGCGTGGTATTGCCGCGCGTGCTGTCTATTCATCAGGTTAAGCAACTGGCGCGCGTCTCGCCAGTTCCGCTGGAAGTTTTTGCCTTCGGTAGCCTGTGCATCATGGCGGAGGGGCGTTGCTACCTTTCCTCTTATTTGACCGGTGAATCGCCGAATACCGTGGGCGCGTGTTCCCCTGCCCGCTTTGTCCGCTGGCAGCAAACGCCGCAAGGGCTGGAGTCTCGTCTTAACGATGTGCTTATCGACCGTTACCAGGATGGCGAAAACGCGGGCTATCCGACGCTGTGCAAAGGTCGCTATCTGGTGGATGGCGAGCGTTACCACGCACTGGAAGAGCCTACCAGCCTGAATACGCTGGAACTGCTGCCAGAGCTGCTGGCCGCCAATATCGCCTCGGTCAAAATCGAAGGTCGTCAGCGCAGCCCGGCGTATGTCAGCCAGGTGGCAAAAGTGTGGCGTCAGGCGATTGACCGCTGCATGGCCGATCCGCAGAACTACGCCCCGCAGCCCGCCTGGATGGAGACGCTTGGCGCAATGTCTGAAGGCACGCAAACCACGCTGGGTGCGTATCACCGAAAATGGCAGTGAGATAATCAATGAAATATTCATTAGGACCGGTGCTCTATTACTGGTCAAAAGAGATGCTGGAAGATTTTTACCAGCAGGCAGCGACAAGCAGCGCCGACACGATTTATCTCGGTGAATCCGTGTGTAGTAAACGCCGCGCCACCAAGGTGGGCGAATGGCTGGAGATGGCCAAAAGTCTGGCAGGTAGTGGGAAACAGGTTGTGCTCTCAACGCTGGCGCTGGTACAGGCGTCGTCGGAACTGGGCGAGATCAAACGTTACGTCGAGAACGGGGATTTCCTGCTGGAAGCCAGCGATCTCGGGGTGGTGAACATGTGCGCCGAGCGTAAACTGCCGTTCGTGGCCGGACACGCGTTGAACTGCTACAACGCGGTGACGCTGCGCCTGCTGCTGAAACAAGGGATGATCCGCTGGTGTATGCCTGTTGAGTTGTCCCGCGACTGGCTCGTCAATCTGCTGAACCAATGCGACGATCTGGGCATCCGCGATCGGTTTGAAGTGGAAGTGCTGAGTTACGGGCACCTGCCGCTGGCCTACTCGGCGCGTTGCTTTACCGCCCGCTCGGAAGACAAGCCCAAAGACGAATGTGAAACCTGCTGTATCAAATACCCGAACGGGCGCAGCATGTTATCGCAGGAAAATCAGCAGGTGTTTGTTCTCAACGGCATTCAGACGATGAGCGGTTACGTGTATAACCTTGGCAACGAATTAACGTCAATGCATGGCGTGGTGGATATGGTGCGTCTCTCCCCACTGGATACTGATGTTTTCGCGATGATGGATGCGTTCCGCGCCAATGAAAAGGGTGGCGCGCCTTTGCCGTTAAAGGCAAACAGTGACTGCAACGGTTACTGGAAACGTCTGGCGGGGCTGGAACTGCAGGTGTAAAGAGACGCCAAATCCCTCAAGCTGCATCCGGGCAGCGTGAAGGACGACGTGAATAAAGCTCACTTTGTTAACAACGGTTATCAAATTTTAATGCACTATTAAAAGATTCACCGTCGACAAAGTGAGCTGTTATGACTGATAAATCCATTCCGTTTTCGGTGCTGGACCTGGCACCGATTCCCGAAGGTTCTTCTGCCAAAGAAGCTTTCTCGCATTCTCTGGATCTTGCCCGTCTCGCGGAACAGCGCGGCTACCATCGCTACTGGCTGGCGGAACACCATAATATGGTGGGCATCGCCAGTGCGGCAACGTCGGTTCTGATTGGCTATCTTGCCGCCAATACCACCACGCTTCATCTTGGCTCAGGCGGCGTGATGCTGCCAAACCATTCCCCTCTGGTGATTGCTGAGCAATTTGGTACGCTGAATACCCTCTATCCTGGCCGTATTGATTTAGGTCTGGGACGCGCGCCCGGCAGCGACCAGCCTACTATGCGTGCGCTGCGTCGCCATATGAGCGGCGATATTGATAACTTCCCGCGCGATGTAGCAGAACTGGTGGACTGGTTTGATGCACATGATCCCAATCCACAGGTACGCCCGGTGCCAGGTTACGGCGAGCAGGTGCCGGTATGGCTGTTAGGGTCAAGCCTTTATAGCGCGCAGCTGGCGGCACAGCTTGGCCTGCCGTTTGCGTTTGCCTCGCATTTTGCACCGGATATGCTGCATCAGGCGCTGCATCTCTACCGCACTCAGTTTAAACCGTCGGCGCGACTGGAAAAGCCGTATGCCATGGTGTGCATCAACATCATCGCGGCAGACAGCAATCGTGATGCGGAATTCTTGTTTACCTCGATGCAGCAAGCCTTCGCGAAGTTGCGTCGTGGCGAAAGCGGACAGCTGCCGCCACCCGTGGAAAATATGCATCAGCTTTGGTCGGCATCAGAACAGTACGGTGTCCAGCAAGCGCTGAGCATGTCTCTGGTGGGTGATAAAGCGAAAGTACGTCACGGTCTGGAAGCGGTACTGCGTGAAACGCAGGCGGACGAGATTATGGTTAACGGGCAAATTTTCGATAATCAGGCGCGTTTGCATTCGTTTGATTTAGCGATGCAGGTGAAAGAAGAGTTGCTGGGTTAATGTTGATGGACACCCTCTCCCAGCGGGAGAGGGTGAAAAGAGGCATTTACTGATAAACCGGCAACAGATCAAAACTCGACAGGATATGCACCAGCGCGTTACCAACGCCAAACACCAGAATCAGCGCAATCATCGGCTTTCCGCCCCAGACACGGAATTTTGGGCTACCGAAACGTTTACGCGATTTTCTCGCCAGCAGTGCCGGAACAATCGCGGCCCAGATGGTTGCCGCTAGCCCCGCATAGCCAATGGCATACAGGAAACCGTTCGGCCACATCAGCCCGCCAACGATCGGCGGCAAAAAGGTCAGCAGCGCCGTTTTTAAACGTCCAATGGCGGAATCATCAAAACCAAACAGATCGGCGAGATAATCAAACAGCCCCAACGTCACCCCGAGGAAAGAACTCGCAACGGCGAAGTTTGAGAAGACGACTAACAGCAGATCCAGACTACGGCTGTTAAGGACCCCGCTCAGCGCCTGCACCAGCACATCAATATTTCCGCCCTTCGCCGCGATACCAATGAACTCCGGACGCGGAATATTGCCCATCGTCCCTAACAACCAGATGATATAAAGCGCCAACGCCAGCAGCGTGCCGTATACCAGGCAGCGAATAATGGTGCGCGGATCTTTACCGTAATACTTCATCAGGCTCGGCACGTTGCCGTGATAACCAAATGATGCCAGACAGAATGGCAGCGTCATCAGCAAATACGGCGAGTAGGATGCGTTGCTTTCTGCCACGTTAAACAGCGTCGTCGGCGTGACGTGCCCCAGCAGGCTGCCGAAAGTCAGGAAGAAAGTGATGACTTTGGCACCGAGCACAATCGCCGTCATGCGGCTGACCGCTTTGGTACTGATCCAGACGATAAAAGCCACTGCGAGAGCAAACGTCAGGCCCGCCAGGCGCGCCGGAACATTCAGCGACATTTCCGCAAAAGTATGCTGAAGAATCGAACCGCTCGCTGAAATATATGCGTAGGTGAGGATATACAGCACAAAGGCAATAGAGATGCCGTTGACCACGTTCCAGCGTTTGCCGAGCAAATCTTTGGTGATGGTGTCGAAGCTCGAGCCAATGCGGTAATTAAGGTTCGCCTCAAGGATCATCAATCCGGAATGCAACATGCAGAACCAGGTCAACACCAACGCCGCCAGTGACCAGAAAAACCACGCACCCGACATCACCACCGGCAGAGAAAACATCCCCGCACCAATAATGGTACCGCCAATAATCACCACGCCGCCAAGCAGCGAAGGTGACGTTTGTGTGGTCGTTAGTGTCGCCATACCGCCAATTCTCCAGTGAAAATAGTGCTACTCAATCTAATGCGTCGCACTGTACCAGTACAGGAGTACAAAAGGAATAAAAAAAGCCCCGATAGTGTTTATCGGGGCTGTATATATTACTTTACGCTAGAGACGAAAGGCTTACGCGTCGCGACGACGAGTAGGAGCAGCACCTTCTTCGCGGCGTGGACCACGGTTTTCACGACGTTCACCGCTGAAGCGACCTGCACCAGCACCAGCTGGCGCTGCGCCATCACGACGAGGACCGCGACCGCCTTCACGACGCTCACCGCCACCGAAGCTACGACGTTCGCCCGCAGGACGATCGCCTTCACGACGAGGACCACGGTCTGGACGCGGCTGGGCATCACCCATCAACTGCATGTTCATCGGCTTGTTCAGGATGCGGGTGCGAGTAAAGTGCTGCAGAACTTCGCCCGGCATGCCTTTAGGCAGCTCGATAGTTGAGTGAGTACCAAACAGTTTGATGTTACCGATGTAACGGCTGCTGATATCGCCTTCGTTAGCGATAGCGCCAACGATATGACGAACTTCAACACCATCATCACGGCCAACTTCAATACGGTACAGTTCCATATCGCCAGCTTCACGACGTTCACGACGTGGACGCTCTTCACCAGCAGCGCCAGCAGCACGTTCTGGACGTGGGCCACGATCGTTACGATCGCCACGGTCATTACGGTCGCGACGCTCAAAGCGCTCGTCACGTTCACGGAATTCACGCTTAGGACGCATCGGTGCATCAGCTGGCACGATCAGAGCGCGTTCGCCCTGAGCCATTTTCAGCAGTGCTGCAGCCAGCGTTTCAATATCCAGCTCTTCGCCTTCGGCGGTCGGCTTGATTTGCGTCAGCAGTTCACGATATTTGTCCAGATCGCTGCTTTCCAGCTGCTGCTGTACTTTAGCGGCGAACTTCTCCAGACGGCGTTTGCCCAGCAGCTCTGCGTTAGGCAGGTCTGCTTCTGGAATGGTCAACTTCATGGTACGTTCAATGTTACGCAGCAGACGACGCTCACGGTTCTCAACGAACAGCAGCGCACGACCCGCACGACCCGCACGACCGGTACGACCGATACGGTGAACGTAAGACTCAGAGTCCATCGGGATGTCGTAGTTAACAACCAGGCTGATACGCTCAACATCCAGACCACGTGCTGCAACGTCAGTTGCAATCAGAATATCCAGACGACCGTCTTTCAGACGTTCCAGAGTCTGCTCACGCAGTGACTGGTTCATGTCACCGTTCAGCGCGGCGCTGTTATAACCGCTACGCTCCAGCGCTTCAGCCACTTCCAGAGTCGCATTTTTGGTACGAACGAAGATAATCGCCGCATCAAAATCTTCTGCTTCCAGGAAACGCACCAGCGCTTCGTTTTTACGCATTCCGTGTACCGACCAGAAAGTCTGGCTGATGTCCGGACGCGTCGTTACGCTAGACTGGATACGCACTTCCTGCGGATCCTTCATGAAACGACGGGTAATACGACGGATCGCTTCTGGCATGGTTGCAGAGAACAGAGCGGTCTGATGACCTTCTGGGATCTGCGCCATAATCGTTTCTACGTCTTCGATGAAGCCCATGCGGAGCATTTCGTCAGCTTCATCCAGAACCAGACCTTTCAGTTTAGAGAGATCCAGTGTACCGCGTTTCAGGTGATCCAGCAGACGACCCGGCGTACCGACGACAATCTGTGGACCCTGACGCAGGGCGCGTAACTGCACGTCATAACGCTGGCCGCCGTAAAGGGCTACCACGTTCACGCCGCGCATGTGTTTAGAGAATTCAGTCATAGCTTCCGCCACCTGAACAGCCAGTTCACGGGTCGGAGCCAATACGAGGATCTGCGGTGCACGCAGTTCCGGATCAATGTTGTTGAGCAGCGGCAGCGAGAATGCTGCGGTTTTACCACTGCCAGTCTGGGCCATGCCCAGCACGTCACGACCAGAGAGCAAATGCGGGATGCATTCTGCCTGGATCGGAGATGGTTTTTCGTAACCCAGATCGGTAAGGGCTTCAAGGATAGGAGCCTTCAGCCCCAGATCTGCAAAAGTGGTTTCGAATTCAGCCATGTAGTACAAGTGCCTCGATATTAATGGCGGCCAGTCTACATAACTCATCGTGAAAATGATTAGCGATTTTCATTGAAAAGTGTGAACCGGCTCAAAGTAGGTGTATTGACGAACAACAACGCCCTCACCAGTTAAGGTGATGGCAATCAAAAGATTACGGGCTGATGTTTATGTCGTCAGCTATTGCTGGTCCGATTCTGCCAGGTCGTCGTGCTCCTGGCCCAAGAGCGATAATTCCAACAATGCATAACGGTGCTCAACGAAGTTGTGTACGTTGTTAGCAACCGCTAATTTGAACAGTGCCGTAGCGCTGTCCATATCCCCCAGACTTAGGTAGTACTTACCTAAATAGAAGTTGGTTTCACTGAGATGCTCAGCGAGCGAGGTGTTATCCGTTGCGTCCGCCTTGAGCCGATCCATTAGCGTTGCTTCGCTAATGTTGCCCAGGTAGAACTCGACAATGTTCCATCCCCATTGTTCCTTGTCCGATTTCTCGAAGCGTTGTTTTAACGCCTCTTTTGCCTGCTTCTCATTGAGCTTCTGCTCAACGATGTAAAGCCACAGGACACGGAAAGGATCATTAGGATCGTCTTGATAAAACGCCAGCAGATCATCTTGCGCTAACTTGTCACGACCGCCGTAATACAATGCGATACCGCGATTCAAGTGCGCGTAGTTGTAAGTTGGATCAAGCTCAAGTACAGAATCAAACGCTTCATAGGCAGCATCAAAATTGCCTGCCTGCGTTAAATATATGCCTAAGTAATTGAATACTTCAGGCATATCAGGTCGGATTGCCAGCGCTTGTGAAAAATCATTTCGCGCTAGTGCCCTCAGACCGAGACTATCATACAACACTCCGCGCTCATATAAAAGCTGTGCGCGTTCATCATCGGTTAAAGCCCGACTGGCAAGAATTTGTTCCATGCGTGCCAGAATCACTTCTTGCTGCAAAGTGGGTTGCAATGGCACTGCGAGAACTTCGCTCTTACGCCAGGCAGAGTTGCTGCATCCTGCCAGCGTTAAAGCTGTCGCAACGAAACACCAGCGCAAAAAAGGCTTCATTTCCACTCCCGAAGACAACTATTGGATGAACGTCCTGTCCCCCGGCTGCTAACAAGGCGTCCTGCCTGATAATAGGCCCTCCGCTAAAGCGGAGGGCAAATGCAACTTTACTCGCCTTGCTCTGCAGCCGGCGCTTCCGGCGCGGCAGCAGGTTGAGTCTGCTCGGTTGCTTCTTTGATGCTAAGGCGAACACGGCCCTGGCGATCAACTTCCAGAACTTTAACTGGAACTTCCTGACCCATCTGCAGGTAATCAGTCACTTTCTCAACACGCTTGTCAGCGATCTGAGAGATGTGAACCAGACCTTCTTTACCGCCACCAATGGCAACGAATGCGCCAAAGTCAACGATACGCGTCACTTTACCATTGTAGATACGGCCCACTTCGATTTCTGCCGTAATCTCTTCGATACGACGAATAGCGAATTTCGCTTTCTCACCGTCGGTCGCTGCGATTTTAACAGTACCGTCGTCTTCGATTTCGATGGTGGTGCCGGTTTCTTCGGTCAGAGCACGGATAACAGAACCGCCTTTACCGATAACATCTTTGATCTTGTCTGGACTGATCTTGATGGTGTGGATACGCGGTGCGAACTGAGAAATGTCGCCGCGTGGCGCGTTAATCGCCTGCTCCATCACGCCCAGGATGTGCAGACGCGCACCTTTAGCCTGGTTCAGTGCAACCTGCATGATCTCTTTGGTGATGCCTTCAATTTTGATATCCATCTGCAGCGCAGAGATACCTTCGCGGGAACCCGCAACTTTGAAGTCCATATCACCCAGGTGATCTTCGTCGCCCAGAATGTCAGACAGAACAACAAAATTGTCACCTTCTTTCACCAGGCCCATTGCGATACCGGCAACAGCAGCTTTGATCGGTACGCCAGCATCCATCAGAGCCAGAGATGCGCCACACACGGAAGCCATGGAAGAAGAGCCGTTAGATTCGGTGATTTCAGAAACCACACGCACGGTGTACGGGAATTTGTCAGCCTCTGGCATAACAGCCAGTACGCCACGCTTCGCCAGACGACCGTGACCAATTTCACGACGCTTCGGCGAGCCCACCATACCGGTTTCACCTACAGAGTACGGAGGGAAGTTGTAGTGGAACAGGAAGCTGTCAGTGCGATCGCCCATCAGTTCGTCGATGTTCTGTGCGTCACGAGCGGTGCCCAGAGTCGCAGTCACCAGCGCCTGAGTTTCGCCACGGGTGAACAGTGCAGAACCGTGAGTACGTGGCAGAACGCCCGTACGCACATCCAGACCACGAATCATGTCTTTTTCACGGCCATCGATACGCGGCTCGCCAGCCAGAACACGGCTACGAACAGCATTTTTCTCGATAGCGTGCAGAATTTCGCTCAGTTCGTTAGCGTCCAGAGAGTCATCTTCTGCAACCAGCGTAGCGATGGTTTCAGATTTGATCACATCAATCTGGGCATAACGTTCTTGTTTGTCAGTGATGCGGTATGCATCGCTCAGACGCGCTCCAGCCAGTGCAGCAACGCGCGCATTCAGCGCTTCGTTCACCGCTTCTGGCTGCCAGTCCCAACGTGGTTTACCGGCTTCTTTCACCAGATCTTTGATGTTTTCGATAACGATCTGCTGCTGCTCGTGACCAAAGACCACTGCGCCCAGCATCTGGTCTTCACTCAGCAGTTCTGCTTCAGATTCAACCATCAACACTGCAGCTTCGGTACCTGCAACAACCAGATCCAGCTTACTTTCTTTCAGCTCGTCCTGAGTCGGGTTCAGTACGTACTGGTCATTGATATAACCCACACGAGCAGAACCGATAGGACCGTTGAACGGAAGGCCGGACAGAGACAGCGCAGCAGATGCGCCGATCATCGCTACGATGTCAGGGTTAACCTGTGGGTTAACGGAAACAACGGTGGCAATAACCTGAACTTCGTTAATGAAGCCTTCCGGGAACAGCGGGCGAACCGGGCGGTCAATCAGACGCGCAATCAGGGTTTCGCCTTCGCTTGGACGGCCTTCACGACGGAAGAAGCCACCAGGAATTTTACCAGCAGCGTAAGTACGCTCCTGATAGTTAACGGTCAGCGGGAAGAAGTCCTGGCCTGGCTTAGTTTTTTTCTGGCCAACTACGGTCACGAATACAGCAGTGTCATCCATGCTTACCATAACGGCAGCAGTAGCCTGACGTGCCATCATGCCGGTTTCCAGCGTGACGGTATGCTGACCATACTGGAATTTACGAACGATCGGATTCAGCAAAATTCTGTCCTTTCTTAATAGATGACAGCACACCCACGGTGTGCTGTCGATTTAACCCGACCTTCTTCGCATCCTCGCGACTAATGACAACCGACACCCCCATGGGTGAAGCCTCTCATTAGCCGCGCGAACCTCTGCAATGAAGATCATTTATAGCAACAATACAATAGTTTCCAGTGAATTGCTGCCGTCTGGTTGAAAAAAGGGGCCATTAGGCCCCTTTTTCTGAAACTCGCAAGACTTAGCGACGCAGGCCCAGACGCTCGATCAGCGCGGTGTAGCGTGCAACATCTTTACGTTTCAGGTAGTCGAGCAGTTTACGACGCTGAGAAACCATACGCAGCAGACCACGACGGCTGTGGTGATCTTTTTTGTGCTCTGCAAAGTGACCCTGCAGGTGGTTAATCTGTGCGGTCAGCAGTGCAACCTGAACTTCGGTAGAACCGCTGTCGTTAGTACCACGACCGAACTCGGAAACGATTTTAGCTTTAGCTTCAACGCTTAGAGACATGATGAACTCCAAAAATATAAAGAATGAAAGGGTGCCGATCTCTAATTCAGCAACCCCAGTTTACGCCCTGCAAAATGGTAAACACTTTACCGGACGTTAAGCGGCGATATTCTACTCGTCTCCCCTGCTTATCGCAAGGCAAGTCACTCGCTTAAAACGGATATTCAACAACCAGGCGACGCGGTGCTACACGGCCCTCATCGTCGATTTCACCCATGCCGATGAACTTATTTTCTTCGCCTTCAGTGACGCGAACCAGACCCCGTTGTGGCGTCTCTGTCGTACGTACCGGATTACCATTTTTAAAGTAAACTGAAGACGTTAACGGCAAATTGACGACCGGGAAATCGGACGCTGGACTGTCCATTGGCATCAGCAGCGGATCAAGTAAATCCTCAGGTGAAATCCCCTGCGTTTCGGCTTGCTCTACCAATTCACGAAGCTGTTCAAGCGTTACCATACGGTCGACCGGGTACTTACTGACGGCGAGACGACGCAGATAAATCACATGCGCGCCACAACCCAGTTTTTCGCCCAGATCATCAATGATGGTACGAATATAGGTGCCTTTCGAACAGTGCACTTCGAGTTCCAGTTCATCACCTTCATGGCGAATGAATAACAGCTCATACACGGTTATCGGACGGGCTTCGCGCGGGACGTCTATCCCCTGGCGCGCATATTCGTATAGCTTTTTGCCCTGGTATTTCAGCGCCGAATACATCGACGGCACCTGCTGGGTTTCGCCCCGGAAACTTTCCAGCGCAGCATCCAGCTGTTCGGCACTAAACGTTACCGGGCGTTCTTCGACAACCTGGCCATCGGCATCGGAAGTATCCGTGCGCTGACCCAATTTTGCGATGACGCGATAACGCTTATCAGAATCGAGCAGATACTGGGAAAACTTTGTCGCCTCACCCAGACAAACGGGCAGCATACCTGTCGCCAGCGGATCCAGCGCACCGGTGTGTCCGGCACGGTTTGCGTTATAAATACGCTTAACTTTTTGCAATACGTCATTACTGGATGCACCTTGAGGTTTATCCAGCAGCAGCACGCCATGCACGTCGCGACCGCGACGACGAGGACGACTCATCAGTCTTCCTTTTCGTCATCCGGGTTCACACGACGCTCATCGTCATGTTTAACCACAGTGGTCACGAGGTTAGACATACGCATGCCTTCTACTAACGAGTTATCGTAGAAGAACGTCAGTTCAGGCACGATGCGCAGACGCATCGCTTTACCGAGCAGAGAGCGGATAAATCCTGACGCTTCCTGCAAGGCTTTGATACCGTTCTTAACCGCCGCTTCATCTTGATCATTGAGGAACGTGACGAACACTTTGGCATATGCCAGATCACGAGACATTTCAACACCAGAAACGGTCGTCATCATGCCGACGCGCGGGTCTTTGATTTCACGCTGCAGGATGAGTGCGATTTCTTTCTGCATCTCCTGAGCAACACGCTGCGGGCGACCAAATTCTTTCGCCATAATAAATTCTCCAGACAAAAAAGGGGCTATTAGCCCCTTTTAAAATTATTGCCGGGTGGCGCTTCGCTAACCCGGCCTGCACGTTCTCATCCACTGAGTCATTCGGGCTATAACTCTTCGTTGCAACCCGAAAGACGCCATGAATTAAGCGATGCTACGTTGAATCTCGATGATTTCGAACACTTCGATCATATCGCCAACGCGAACGTCGTTGTAGTTCTTCACGCCGATACCACATTCCATGCCGTTACGGACTTCGTTAACGTCATCTTTGAAGCGGCGCAGGGATTCCAGCTCGCCTTCGTAGATAACCACGTTGTCACGCAGTACGCGGATTGGGTTGTGACGTTTAATCGTACCTTCGGTAACCATACAGCCCGCGATCGCACCAAATTTAGGTGATTTGAACACGTCACGAACTTCAGCCAGACCGATGATCTGCTGTTTCAGTTCCGGAGACAGCATGCCGCTCATCGCCGCTTTCACTTCGTCAATCAGATGATAGATGACGGAGTAGTAGCGCAGATCCAGGCTTTCTGAATCGATAACTTTACGTGCAGAAGCGTCAGCACGCACGTTGAAGCCAACCAGAATCGCGTTCGAAGCAGCCGCCAGCGTTGCGTCGGTTTCGGTGATACCACCGACACCAGAACCGATGATTTTTACTTTCACTTCGTCGGTAGACAGTTTCAGTAAAGAATCGGAGATCGCTTCCACAGAACCCTGAACGTCCGCTTTCAGTACGACGTTCACTTCGTGAACTTCGCCATCAGTCATGTTTGCGAACATGTTCTCGAGTTTAGATTTCTGCTGACGAGCCAGTTTAACTTCACGGAATTTGCCCTGACGATACAATGCAACTTCACGCGCTTTTTTCTCGTCACGAACAACGGTCACTTCGTCACCGGCAGCCGGAACACCGGACAGACCCAAGATTTCCACTGGAATGGATGGACCTGCTTCCAGCACTTCCTGACCCAGTTCGTTACGCATTGCGCGAACACGACCGTATTCGAAGCCACACAGAACGATGTCGCCCTTGTTCAGCGTACCTTCACGAACCAGTACGGTAGCAACCGGACCACGACCTTTATCCAGGAAGGATTCGATCACTGCGCCGCTTGCCATGCCGTTGCGAACCGCTTTCAGCTCCAGTACTTCAGCTTGCAGCAGGATAGCGTTCAGCAGGTCATCAATACCGGTACCCGCTTTCGCAGAAACTGGGATGAACTGGGATTCACCGCCCCACTCTTCCGGCATAACGCCGTACTGAGACAGTTCGGTTTTAACGCGATCCATGTCTGCTTCAGGCTTATCGATTTTGTTGACTGCAACAACAACCGGTACCTGCGCCGCTTTTGCGTGCTGGATAGCTTCAATCGTTTGTGGCATCACGCCATCGTCTGCTGCAACAACCAGAACAACGATATCCGTTGCCTGAGCACCACGAGCACGCATAGAGGTAAACGCGGCGTGGCCCGGGGTATCCAGGAAGGTGATCATACCGTTGTCAGTTTCAACGTGGTAAGCACCGATATGCTGGGTAATGCCGCCCGCTTCGCCAGATGCCACTTTCGTAGAACGAATGTAGTCAAGCAGAGAGGTTTTACCGTGGTCAACGTGACCCATGATAGTCACAACCGGTGCGCGAGACTCAGCCGCAGCGCCAGTGTCACGGTCGCTCATTACCGCTTCTTCCAGCTCGTTTTCACGGCGCAGGGTCACTTTATGGCCCATCTCTTCAGCAACCAGCTGCGCTGTTTCCTGATCGATAACCTGGTTGATGGTTGCCATTGCGCCCAGTTTCATCATCGCTTTGATGACCTGAGAGCCTTTAACAGCCATTTTGTTCGCCAGGTCACCAACGGTGATGGTTTCGCCAATCACAACGTCACGGTTAACGGCTTGAGCAGGTTTCTGGAAGCCCTGCTGCAAAGATGAACCTTTACGCTTGCCACCTTTACCACCGCGACCCGCAGCGCGCGCTTCTTCGCGGTCTGCTTTGGATTCAGCGTGTTTGTTGCCTTTCTTCTGAGGACGAGCAGCTTTCGTCGCAGTACGCGTACGGCTACGGTTACCTTCAACCTCACGGTCATTTTCGTCTTCAGCCTGGCGAGCGTGCTGAGAAGTGGTGACGTGATAATCGGTCTTATCCTCTTCACCTTTCGCTTTCTCTTGCTCAGCCCAAACGCCTGCATTTTCTTCAGCCATGCGACGGGCTTCTTCTGCTACGCGACGCGCATCTTCTTCGAGTTTGCGACGGGCTTCTTCTTCCGCTTTGCGCTTCAGCTCCGCAGCTTCATTTTCACGGCGGGCTTTTTCTGTCTGGGCAGTTTTGGTCATTTCGTCAGTCTGTTGATTGCTCACTTTGTCTTTTTCCGCAGCGTCGCGCTTCGCTTTATCATTTGCATCGCGCTTCGCTTTTTCTGCGGCCTCACGTTCAGCTTTTAATACGGCCTCACGTTTAGCTGTTTCAACAGCCTCACGCTGAGCTTGCTCTTCCGCTTCACGCTGTGCCTGCTCTTCCGCTGCAAGGCGCTCGGCCTCTTGCGGATCACGTTTTACAAAGGTGCGTGTCTTGCGGACTTCGATTTGTACCGATTTACTTTTTCCACCGGTACCTGGAATACTCAACGTGCTACGCGTTTTGCGCTGCAACGTCAGCTTGTCAGGCGTAGAGCCGTGTTCACGGTTCAGGTGCGCTAACAGCGTTTGTTTTTCTTGCGCGGTTACCGAATCATCAGCCGCCTTCGGGATCCCTGCATCAGCAAATTGCTGTACCAGGCGCTCCACGGGGGTCTGAATCTCAGTAGCCAGCGATTTTACAGTTACATCAGTCATGCTGTTCCTTCCTGCTACAGTTTATTACGCTTCGTCGCCGAACCAGCAAATATTACGTGCGGCCATGATGAGTTCGCCGGCTTTCTCGTCGGTTAAACCTTCGATATCAGCCAGGTCATCAACGCCTTGCTCAGCGAGATCTTCCAGCGTACAAACACCATGGGCAGCCAGCTTGAACGCAATCGCACGATCAAGACCTTCTAAATTCAGCAGGTCATCAGCCGGCTTGTTATCACCAAGGCTTTCTTCCTGAGCCAGTGCCAGGGTGGTCAGTGCGTTTTTAGCGCGTTCACGCAGGGCTTCAACGGTTGCTTCATCCAGGCCGTCAATTTCCAGCAGTTCTTTAATTGGCACATAGGCCAGTTCTTCAAGCGAAGAGAAACCTTCTTCAACCAGGACAGTTGCGAAATCTTCGTCAATTTCCAGGTACTTCGTGAAGGTCGCGATCGCGGCGTGAGCTTCAGCCTGATGCTTCGCCTGCAGATCATCAACGGTCATCACGTTCAGATCCCAACCACTCAGTTGAGAAGCCAAACGTACGTTCTGACCATTACGTCCGATAGCCTGCGCCAGGTTACCGGCTTCAACAGCGATATCCATGGTGTGCTTGTCTTCATCGACCACAATGGAAGCAACATCTGCCGGAGCCATCGCGTTAATCACGAATTGTGCCGGGTTGTCGTCCCAAAGGATGATATCGATACGCTCGCCGCCCAGTTCAGTTGATACAGCCTGAACGCGCGCACCACGCATACCTACGCAAGCACCGACCGGGTCGATACGCTTGTCGTTGGTTTTTACCGCGATCTTAGCGCGTGAACCTGGATCGCGGGCCGCTGCTTTGATCTCGATAAGTTCTTCACCAATTTCTGGTACTTCAATGCGGAACAGTTCAATCAGCATCTCTGCTTTAGAACGCGTAACGAACAGCTGCGCACCGCGCGCTTCTGGCCGTACCGCATACAGAACACCGCGGATGCGGTCGCCTGGACGGAAGTTCTCACGCGGCAACATATCTTCGCGCAGAATAACCGCTTCAGCGTTGCTACCCAGGTCAAGCGCGATGTTGTCACGGTTAACTTTCTTCACGACGCCAGTGATGATTTCACCTTCGTGTGAACGGAACTGATCAACCACCATGGCGCGTTCAGCTTCACGTACTTTCTGTACGATAACCTGTTTCGCCGTTTGGGTAGTGATACGGTCAAACGTCACCGATTCAATCTGATCTTCAACATATTCGCCGACATTGAAGCTTTCGTCTTCGTAACGAGCCGCTTCCAGCGTAATTTCTTTAGTCGGTTGGGTCACTTCTTCAACAATAACCCAACGACGGAATGTATCGAAGTCACCGCTTTTACGATCGATTTCTACGCGAACATCGATCTCTTGTTCGTATTTTTTCTTGGTTGCTGTAGCCAGTGCACTTTCCAGCGCTTCGAAAATCTTCTCACGCGGCAGTGATTTCTCGTTAGAGACGGCTTCAACAACAGCCAAAATTTCTTTGTTCATCGCGGGCTTTTCACCTCAATCCAGACTGTTAAAAGTGGGGAACCAGGTTCGCCTTCTGGATATTACTCAGCGCGAACACTTCATCTTTGCCTTCGACTGTTACTGTGATCATCTCACCATCAACGGCCTTAATAACGCCCTGCCATTTACGGCGGTTTTGCACAGCCATACGCAGAACGACAGCCACTTCTTCACCAATATAGTGAGTGTAGTGTTCAGCAGTAAACATTGGACGATGGAGGCCAGGCGAGGAAACTTCCAGGTTGTAGGCAACAGTAATAGGATCTTCAACGTCAAGAACCGCACTGACCTGGTGGCTAACATCAGCACAATCATCAACATTGATGCCATCTTCACTATCAATATAGATGCGCAGCGTGGATGTACGGCTGCGAATAAATTCGATGCCGACCAGTTCGTAGCCCAGTGCTTCGACCGGTGCTTTAATCATCTCTGTTAATTTTTGCTCTAATGTGGACAAGCCCACCCCCAAGACGTAAAAAAAGGGCATAAAGCCCAGTTATTCTGTAGTCAGATAACAAAAAACCCCGATAAATCGGGGCTTTAGATAACTGAACCCTATAGCCGCAACTGCGGCCTGGAGCACTTTCTGAAAGAATTTTTTCAAATCCAGCTACGAAGCCGCTATGTCTTCACAGTATATTTGAAAAAGAACTTTATAGGAAAGTGGTTGCGGGGGCCGGATTTGAACCGACGACCTTCGGGTTATGAGCCCGACGAGCTACCAGGCTGCTCCACCCCGCGCCTGAAACGTGGCAAATTTTACTCGTTTTGGGTAAAAAATGCAAATAATGCTGGGATTTGGTACCGAGGACGGGACTTTAAATCGGCGTTTAGTATATTGATAGTTAACCCCACCTGTCAACCCTACAAGCTATGCGTTTTGCTGAATAAGCCAGCAGGCACTATTCTGTTCTGACGTCTTCATGTCTAGCGGCCTAAACAGTGGGAAATTTTTACAAAAAACTCACGAATCTCTTCCGGTCATTGGCAAAAGATGATTAAATGAAAACTCACTTATTTTGCATAAACATGCAAAGAGAGCTGAAAGCGGTCTCTCATCAGTCAATCAAGCAGGGTTTTATTTTATGACGACGATTCTCAAGCATCTTCCAGTAGGACAACGTATAGGCATCGCTTTTTCGGGCGGCCTGGATACCAGCGCTGCACTCCTGTGGATGCGCCAAAAGGGAGCGGTTCCTTATGCATATACAGCGAACCTGGGTCAGCCGGATGAGGAAGATTATGATGCGATTCCTCGTCGCGCCATGGAATACGGTGCAGAGAACGCACGTCTGATTGACTGCCGTAAGCAACTGGTTGCTGAAGGTATCGCGGCCATTCAATGCGGTGCTTTCCACAATACGACTGGCGGCCTGACCTATTTCAACACCACGCCTCTGGGCCGCGCGGTTACCGGCACCATGCTGGTTGCAGCCATGAAAGATGATGGCGTGAATATTTGGGGCGACGGCAGCACCTATAAAGGCAACGATATTGAACGTTTCTATCGTTACGGCCTGCTGACCAACGCTGAATTGCAGATTTACAAACCTTGGCTGGACACGGATTTCATTGATGAACTGGGAGGCCGTCAGGAAATGTCCGAGTTTATGGTGGCTTCCGGTTTTGACTACAAAATGTCTGCCGAGAAAGCGTATTCCACAGATTCCAACATGTTAGGCGCGACACACGAAGCGAAGGATCTTGAGTTCCTGAACTCTAGCGTCAAAATCGTCAATCCCATCATGGGCGTGAAGTTCTGGGACGAAAACGTCAAGGTTCAGGCTGAAGAAGTCACGGTTCGTTTCGAACGTGGTCACCCGGTGGCGCTGAACGGCCAGACCTTCTCAGACGACGTAGAACTGATGCTGGAAGCAAATCGCATTGGTGGTCGTCACGGTTTAGGCATGAGCGATCAGATTGAAAACCGTATTATCGAAGCAAAAAGCCGCGGGATCTATGAAGCACCGGGCATGGCGCTGCTGCACATTGCTTACGAGCGTCTGCTGACCGGTATTCACAACGAGGACACCATTGAGCAGTATCACTCTCATGGTCGCCAGTTGGGTAAATTGCTGTATCAGGGACGTTGGTTCGATCCGCAGGCGTTGATGCTGCGTGATGCCCTGCAACGCTGGGTTGCCAGCGCCATTACGGGCGAAGTGACTCTGGAACTGCGTCGTGGTAATGACTACTCTATCCTGAATACCGTGTCTGATAATCTGACGTACAAAGCTGAACGCCTGACCATGGAGAAAGGGGACTCTGTCTTCTCTCCGGATGATCGTATCGGCCAATTAACTATGCGTAATCTGGATATCACCGACACGCGTGAGAAACTGTTCAATTACATTGAAACCGGTTTGCTCTCTGCGTCTTCCGGAAATGGTCTGCCGCAGGTTGAGAATCTGGAACACAGCGATAAAAAGTAATCGCGAAGCGGAATAAAAAAGGCGCCAAAAGGCGCCTTTTTTGTGTCTGTGAGATATCGGCCGCTGATGCCGACCATCGCTCTCTGTCGAGCATAATGGCAACGGTCATCACTCTGCTATTTTTTAAAACGGCAAAACTAACAGATGAAAAAAAAGACATCTTTCGATGTCTTTCTTCTGGAATATTGGTACCGAGGATGGGACTCGAACCCACAAGCCCGTTAGGGCACTACCACCTCAAGGTAGCGTGTCTACCAATTCCACCACCTCGGTACTGAAAACTTACTGCGGGATATCGCTGGTCGGCTTAGCCGGTTCAGCTGGCTGAGTCTGCTCGGTTTTAGACGGAGCATTCAGATTTTCCCACTCGCTTCCTTTGCTGGTCTTGTTGCTATTGATGTTGCCAAGCGCCAGACTGATAATGAAGAACAGCGTAGCCAGAATCGCCGTAGTACGGGTCATGAAGTTCGAAGAACCACTTGAGCCAAACAGCGTACCGGAAGCGCCTGCTCCGAAGGAGGCTCCCATATCAGCGCCTTTACCTTGCTGCAGCATGATCAGCGCTACGAGAGCGATGGCTACAATAAGGAAAACAACTAAAAGAGCTTCGTACATAATCAACCTGTTCCTTGCGGATTTGCCGCATACCAATGCTTCGACCAATTTAGCAGGATTTTTGTTTCCCACTGAAGCGGGTGTGAATACTAACCAAAGCGAATGGCCTTCGCAAGGGCAATTTTAGTGCATTGTATCAACTGCTGAAAAAAACAGCAAAAGCACCAATATCGGACAATCTTAAGGCGGCAAACGCCGCCTTTTTAAACACTTACTGCGAGAGATTATGCCGCTTTAACCGCATCGGCTATTCGATGAGCAAACTCAGTAACCTGCGCTTCTTCTTCGCCTTCAACCATTACGCGAATCAAAGGCTCCGTCCCCGATTTGCGTAACAGCACGCGACCGCGATTTCCCAGCGCTGCTTCCACTTCTGCCATGACCGCTTTCACATTTTCATTTTCCAACGGATCGCCTTTACCAGCAGTAAAACGAACGTTAACCAGAATCTGCGGGAACATTTTCATGCCGCTGCATAGGTCATGCAAATTCATATGATTGCGCACCATCGCAGCAACAACCTGAAGACTTGCCACGATGCCGTCGCCGGTCGTTGTTTTGTCTAGCAGAATCACATGGCCAGAGTTTTCTGCGCCAATACGCCAGCCTTTTTCCTGGAGTTTCTCCAGCACGTAGCGGTCGCCTACTTTGGCTCGGGCAAACGGAATGCCAAGTTGTTTCAGAGCCAGTTCCAGGCCCATATTGCTCATCAATGTGCCTACCGCACCGCCGCGCAGCTGGCCCTGACGCAGACCTTCACGGGCAATGATGTACAGAATCTGGTCGCCGTCGACTTTGTTTCCTTCGTGATCAACCATGATCACGCGGTCACCGTCGCCGTCAAACGCAATGCCCAGATCGGCTTTTTCAGCCAACACGCGGGCCTGCAAAGCACGCACGTCTGTCGCGCCCACTTCCTCGTTGATGTTGAGGCCATCAGGCTCACAGCCAATGGCGATAACTTTTGCACCGAGTTCGCGGAAAACATTTGGCGCAATATGGTAGGTCGCGCCATTCGCACAATCGACCACAATTTTGAGATGGCTCAGGCTCAGCTCATTGGGGAACGTGCCTTTGCAGAACTCAATGTAGCGGCCCGCAGCATCAACAATACGGCTTGCTTTGCCCAATTCCGATGAATCGACGCAGGTCAGCTCTTTTTCCATTTCCGCTTCGATTGCTTCTTCAACTTCGTCAGGTAATTTTGTGCCATCAATAGAGAAGAATTTAATCCCGTTATCGTAGAACGGATTGTGCGAGGCAGAAATCACAATGCCCGCTTCTGCACGGAAGGTACGCGTCAGATACGCGACCGCAGGCGTTGGCATTGGGCCGGTGAATGAAGCGGAAAGCCCTGCGGCGGAAAGGCCAGCTTCTAATGCAGACTCCAGCATGTAGCCCGAAATACGGGTATCTTTCCCGATGATAATTTTACGCGAGCCGTGGCGAGCCAACACTTTACCCGCCGCCCAGCCAAGTTTAAGAACAAATTCTGGGGTGATCGGTGCGTCGCCCACGCGCCCACGAATGCCGTCGGTGCCAAAATATTTACGATTACTCATAGCGTTTATTTTCCTTCGCTGACAGTGTGGCTTCAACCACACGCATAGCTTCTACTGTCTCTTTGACGTCATGGACGCGAATAATGTGCGCGCCTTGCATCGCCGCAATAACTGCACACGCAAGACTTCCACTCAGACGTTCGCCAGGACCCACATTAAGCAATTGCCCTACCATCGTTTTTCGCGACATCCCAACCAGCAACGGCAGACCAAAATGGTGAAACGCTGATAAACGCGCAAGCAACTCATAGTTATGGGAGAGATTTTTACCGAATCCGAATCCCGGGTCGAGCAACAATTTCTCTTTTGCGATACCCGCACGCTCACAACGTGCTATTTGCTCATTAAAGTAGCGATTCACATCGGCAAAAACATCGTCATACTTCGGCGCTGCCTGCATTGTTTTGGGTTGCCCCTGCATATGCATCAGGCATACCGGCAAACCGGTTTCGGCAGCCGCTTCCAGTGCGCCTGGCTCGGTAAGCGAGCGAATGTCGTTAATGATGTGAGCCCCTACTCGCGCGGATTCTCTGATCACTTCAGGTTTTGAAGTATCCACGGAGATCCACACTTCAAAGCGTTGAGCAATCGCTTCCACCACAGGGATCACCCGCGCTAACTCCTCCTCCACACTCACGTCCGACGCGCCAGGGCGCGTAGACTCGCCGCCGATATCAATAATCGTCGCACCCGCGTTGATCATCAGATTGGCATGCTTCACCGCTTCAATCAGCGTGTTGTGCGCGCCGCCGTCGGAGAACGAGTCAGGCGTAACGTTCAGGATCCCCATCACATGTGGATGTGAGAGATCAAGAGTCGAGTCCTGGGCGAATAGTTTCATGGCTAAATCCCTGGTATTTAAATGAACAGATAAGAAAAACCCCGGAGCAAGCTCCAGGGTTTGGGTACAGATTAACCGATTTCAGGCAGTAACTTATTTGTCGCCCAACTGCTCTGACATGGTATTACCCGGATTTGGCGTACGGGGTTCATCAACCGGACGCGGCGCACGCGGGGTGCCATTGTTGTCAGAGTTATTAGAAGCGCCTGGATCTTCCCAACCCGCTGGCGGACGCACTTCGCGGCGAGCCATCAGGTCATCGATCTGCGGAGCATCGATAGTCTCATATTTCATGAGCGCATCTTTCATCGAGTGCAGAATATCCAGGTTTTCATTCAGGATTTCACGTGCGCGGCCATAGTTGCGTTCAACCAGCGCTTTGACTTCCTGGTCGATGATACGTGCTGTTTCATCAGACATATGTTTCGCTTTCGCGACAGAGCGTCCCAGGAATACTTCGCCATCTTCTTCCGCATACAGCAGCGGACCAAGTTTGTCGGAGAAGCCCCATTGGGTCACCATGTTACGAGCCAGGTTGGTCGCGACTTTAATGTCGTTCGACGCACCGGTAGAAACATGTTCCACACCGTAGATAATTTCTTCAGCAAGACGACCACCGTACAGGGTCGAAATCTGGCTTTCCAGCTTCTGACGGCTGGCGCTGATTGCATCGCCTTCCGGTAGGAAGAACGTAACACCCAACGCACGGCCACGTGGAATAATGGTGACTTTGTGTACCGGATCGTGTTCCGGAACCAGACGACCAATAATCGCATGACCTGCTTCGTGATATGCCGTGGATTCTTTCTGCGCTTCCGTCATCACCATGGAGCGACGTTCCGCACCCATCATGATTTTGTCTTTCGCTTTTTCGAATTCCACCATGGACACCACGCGCTTGTTACCACGAGCAGCAAACAGTGCCGCTTCGTTGACCAGGTTTGCCAGGTCAGCACCGGAGAAGCCCGGTGTACCACGCCCAATGATTGCCGGATCGACATCTGGAGACAGCGGTACGCGACGCATGTGGACTTTCAGAATCTGTTCACGACCACGAACATCCGGCAAACCAACAACAACCTGACGGTCGAAACGGCCTGGACGAAGCAACGCAGGGTCAAGTACGTCTGGACGGTTAGTCGCAGCAATAACGATAATACCTTCGTTACCTTCGAAGCCATCCATCTCAACCAACATCTGGTTCAGCGTCTGTTCACGTTCATCGTGACCACCGCCCAGACCTGCGCCACGCTGGCGGCCTACGGCGTCGATTTCATCGATGAAGATAATGCACGGTGCTGCCTTCTTAGCCTGTTCGAACATGTCACGCACACGAGATGCGCCCACACCCACGAACATTTCGACGAAGTCAGAACCAGAAATAGTAAAGAACGGCACCTTCGCTTCACCTGCGATGGCTTTCGCCAACAGCGTTTTACCGGTACCCGGAGGGCCGACCATCAGAACGCCTTTCGGAATCTTACCGCCCAGTTTCTGGAAACGACTTGGCTCACGCAGGTATTCAACAAGTTCTGCCACTTCGTCTTTTGCTTCGTCACAGCCTGCAACGTCAGCAAAAGTGGTCTTGATCTGGTCTTCCGTAAGCATACGCGCCTTGCTCTTACCGAACGACATGGCACCTTTGCCACCGCCGCCCTGCATTTGGCGCATAAAGAAGATCCAGACACCGATAAGCAACAGCATCGGGAACCAGGAAATGAAGATAGAAGCCAGCAGGCTCGGTTCTTCCGGCGGCTCACCTACCACCTTGACGTTTTTAGTCAGAAGGTTATCAAGCAGCTTAGGATCGTTCACCGGGATGTAAGTCGTGTAACGGTTACTATCTTTCTTGGTAACGTTGATCTCACGTCCGTTGATACGCGCTTCGCGAACCTGGTCCTGATTGACCTCTTGCAGGAAGGTAGAATAATCCACCTTGCGGCCATTCGACTCGCTGGGCCCAAAGCTCTGGAACACTGACATCAGCACAACGGCAATGACCAGCCAGAGTATTAGGTTTTTCGCCATGTCACTCAAGGGATGAACCTCATATTACAACTGTGTTAAAAACAGCGTCAGGATAGTCTGCACCTGGCTTTTCTCAAACTTGCGTTTGAAATCAACCGGTTATCATTTACGTCCTGTCGCTACAATATACACTTCTCGTGAACGAGCACGGGAAGAGTCCGGCTTACGAACTTTCACCTTCGCAAACAGGGAGCGAATTTCCTTAAGATACTCCTCGAAACCTTCGCCCTGGAACACCTTCACTACAAAACTACCACCAGGTGCTAGAACATCACGAGACATTTCTAACGCCAGTTCAACCAGATACATGGAACGGGGGATATCCACCGCTGGTGTTCCGCACATATTTGGCGCCATATCCGACATGACAACTTGAACCTTACTGTCACCGACTCGTTCAAGCAGCGCTTTAAGCACTAATTCATCACGAAAATCGCCCTGAAGGAAGTCAACACCGACGATTGGATCCATTGGTAAAAGATCGCAAGCGATGATTCGACCCTGGCCACCAATCTGCGTAACCGCATACTGAGACCATCCACCGGGTGCAGCACCGAGATCAACAATCGTCATTCCCGGTTTAAAGAGTTTGTCACTTTGCTGTATTTCATCAAGTTTAAACCAGGCGCGGGAACGCAATCCCTTTTTCTGCGCCTGTAGAACATATTTATCGCTAAAGTGTTCCTGGAGCCAGCGGCTGGAGCTGGCAGAACGCTTTTTACCTGTCATTTCACTTTCCGTCCTGGTTCATCGTAATTTGCCTGTGACGTAAATTTCTACGCAGCTATTTGGCGATATAAGGGAGATGGCGGTAGAATGAACCGTTTTCAATCCCAACGTAAGCAAAAATATACGATGAATCTGAGTACTAAACAAAAACAGCACCTTAAAGGTCTGGCACATCCACTCAAGCCTGTAGTCATGCTTGGCAACAATGGTTTGACCGAAGGGGTGCTTGCCGAGATCGAACTAGCGCTTGAGCACCACGAGTTAATCAAGGTGAAAATCGCCTCTGAAGACAGAGACTCTAAAACCTTAATCGTGGAAGCAATCGTGCGTGAAACCGGTGCCTGTAATGTACAGGTTATCGGTAAAACGCTGGTGCTCTATCGCCCGACTAAAGAGCGTAAAATCTCGCTACCACGCTAAGAATATCCTGAATCGAACACATTTTCTGTGTAAAACGAGGGATTTCCATGAGTAGGTGAGCAAAATGCCATGCTCTGACAGTTGATAAAAGGCCGCTATGCGGCCTTTTTCCTTTCTTTACAATGTATCAACATCTGCGCTGAGATGCGAATCAGAGGTACTCGACCTTAATAATTTCGAATTCCACTTCGCCGCCGGGCGTACGGATGACAACGACATCCTCTTCTTCCTTGCCAATCAGACCACGTGCAATAGGTGAGTTTACAGAGATTAAATTCTGTTTAAAGTCTGCTTCGTCATCACCCACGATGCGATAAGTCTGCTCTTCGTCATTGTCCAGGTTCAGCACTTTTACCGAAGCGCCAAAGATCACGCGGCCCGTATTTGGGATTTTGGTGATATCGATAACCTGCGCATTAGACAGCTTAGCCTCGATATCTTTAATGCGCCCTTCGCAAAAACCCTGCTGCTCACGCGCAGCGTGATATTCAGCGTTCTCTTTCAGATCACCATGCTCACGCGCATCGGCAATGGCGGAAATGATCTCAGGACGGCGAACCGATTTCAGGAAATCCAGTTCTTCGCGCAGTTTTTCTGCACCACGTAGGGTCATCGGAATAGCTTGCATTTGTTATACCTCTTAAACATTCCTGTTGGGAGTGACACACCCCGACTACCGGCCTCGCAGACTTCAATGCCTGTCTCAGGTCAGGAGCAAAAGAAAACTGACCCGGAAGCAAAGTTCCAGGTCAGCAGCAATTTTTCAATTTGATACGTATTTTACCGCGAAGTTCACTATGGGTCATCGTTTACTTTACAGGGCGTTGCACCGTAGTATGGCGGTTTGTTTACGGGTTGTTAGCGCGAGATTATGCGATTTTCCAGATTTATCATCGGATTGACTACCAGTATGGCATTCACTGCAAACGCAGCGAATGTTGATGAATATATCAATCAACTCCCTGCTGGCGCTAATCTTGCGCTCATGGTGCAAAAAGTGGGTGCCCAGGCGCCGGAGATTGATTATCACAGCCAGCAAATGGCCCTGCCCGCCAGTACGCAGAAAGTGATTACAGCGCTGGCTGCACTGTTGCAACTCGGCCCAGACTTCCGTTTCACCACGACGCTTGAAACCAAGGGGAATGTGGATAGCGGCGTTCTGAAAGGTGACTTAATTGCTCGATTTGGCGGCGATCCGACGTTTAAACGTCAGGATATCCGCAATATGGTCGCCGTTCTGAAAAAGTCCGGGATCCAAAAAATCGAGGGCAATGTGCTGATCGACACGTCTATTTTCGCCAGTCACGATAAAGCACCCGGCTGGCCCTGGAATGATATGACGCAATGCTTTAGCTCGCCTCCTGCAGCCGCTATTGTCGACCGCAACTGCTTCTCGGTTTCGCTGTACAGCGCACCAAAACCCGATGATTTAGCCTTTATTCGCGTGGCGTCCTATTACCCAGTGACCATGTTCAGCCAGGTCAGAACCCTGGCGAAAGGCTCACCGGATGCGCAATATTGTGAACTCGATGTCGTTCCCGGCGATCTCAATCGCTTTACGTTGACGGGCTGCCTGACACAACGCGCTGACCCCCTGCCGTTGGCTTTCGCTATCCAGGATGGCGCAAGTTATGCAGGTGCGATTCTGAAAGATGAGCTAAAACAGGCTAATATCACGTATTCAGGCACGTTGTTACGTCAGACGCAACCAAGTGCAGCAGGTACGGTGATTGCCAGCAAGCAATCTGCTCCACTGCACGATTTGCTTAAGATTATGCTGAAAAAATCGGACAACATGATTGCCGATACCGTATTCCGCATGATCGGGCATGCGCGTTTTGGCGTTCCAGGAACCTGGCGCGCAGGTTCAGATGCTGTACGTCAGATTTTGCGCCAGCAGGCGGGAATCGATCTTGGGAATACTATCGCTGTTGATGGCTCAGGCCTTTCACGGCATAACTTGATCTCTCCTGCAACAATGATGCAAGTTCTTCAGTACATTGCCCAGCATGACACTGAGCTAAACTTTATTTCGATGCTGCCGTTGGCAGGCTACGATGGATCTCTGCAGTATCGCGCAGGTCTGCACGCAGCCGGCGTCGATGGTAAAGTCTCCGCTAAAACTGGCTCGCTGCAGGGCGTGTATAATTTGGCTGGCTTTATTACCACGGCCAGCGGGCAGCGTATGGCGTTTGTACAGTATCTATCCGGCTATGCCGTCGAACCGGGTGACCAGCGTAATCGTCGTATTCCTCTGGTCCGTTTCGAAAGCAGGCTTTACAAGGACATTTATCAGAATAACTAGCGATGAAATTACTCATTGTTGAAGACGATCTTCTCTTACAGGAAGGGCTGGCTCTGGGGCTTGCCAACGAAGGCTATGCGCTGGACTGTGCGGCTACCGCCGCAGAGGCTGACTCACTGATTCAAAGTGGCGAGTACAGCCTTGTTATCCTCGACCTGGGCCTGCCTGACAAAGATGGCGCGACGCTGCTGAGCCAGTGGCGTCGTCGCGGCATTGATAATCCGGTTCTCATCCTGACTGCTCGCGACGCCATTGAAGACAGAATTCATGGACTTGACTCGGGCGCAGATGATTATCTGGTCAAACCCTTTGCGCTTGCTGAGTTACAGGCTCGAGCACGCGCGCTGATTCGCCGCTATCAAGGCCACAGCGATAATCAGGTAGTCGATGGCGATCTCACGCTCAATCTGCAAACCCAGCAGGTTCTGTGCGATTCTCACCCTGTCGAAGTCACACCAAAAGAGTTTGCACTGCTCACGCGCCTGATTATGCGATCGGGGCAAACCGTACACCGCGAAACGCTGCAGCAGGATATTTACAGTTGGCAAGACGATCCTGGCTCGAACACACTCGAAGTACACATTCATAACCTTCGACGTAAACTCGGCAAGGATCGTATCAAAACCATTCGCGGCGTCGGCTATCGTCTTGAGAACCCACAATGAATAGCATGCGTCGGCGATTGATGGTTTTGCTGGCGGTCATTCTGTTATTTTTCCAGCTCATCAGTGTGATTTGGCTCTGGCATGAAAGCCGAGAGCAAATTAGCTTCCTGGTGAGCGAAACCCTCTCAGCCAAAGCACGTAACCAGCATGTCGAAAAGGAAATCCGCGAAGCCATTGCGTCACTTTTGGTTCCTTCGTTGGTGATGGTTGGTTTCACACTATTTTTCTCTTTCTGGGCGATCACCTGGATAACGCGTCCCCTCAACAAGCTGCGTATTAGCCTCGCGAATCGATCCGCAGATAATCTCTCGCCTCTTCCTGAATTTTCCGATATGGAAGAGATTGGTGCCGTCACGACGTCTCTGAACCAACTGCTGGCTCGCCTGGACCACACCATTAAGCAAGAGCGCTTATTTACCGCTGACGCCGCTCATGAGCTGCGAACGCCGCTGGCCGGGATTCGACTCCACCTCGAACTCATGGCGCAATCAGGCACTCCACAGGCATCCACGCTTATCGATCGTATCGATCAGCTTATGCATACGGTTGAACAGCTTTTGATGCTGGCGCGTGCGGGACAAGCCATGGCGAGTGGTCATTACGATACCATCAGTTGGACAAATCACATTATTGCCCCGTTAAAGCTGGAGCATGAATTCAAAGATCATCTGGTGATTTGGCCCGCGCACAGCGAACTTACCGTTCAGGGCGATGCCATATTGCTGCGACTGATGCTGCGAAACCTACTGGAAAACGCGGCTCGATACAGTCCACCTGGCACTACTATCGGAATCACACTGGCTGAACATGAAGACGGGACACAAGTGAGCGTTATCGATCATGGACCGGGAATTGATGAAGCACACAGGCATTCAATTACCGAACCCTTCCGTCGACTCGATCAACGCTTTGGTGGGAGTGGTCTGGGGCTGAGTATTGTTCAGCGCATCGTGCAGCTTCATCGTGGCACTTTACGACTCGATAATGCGCCTGAGGGCGGGTTAATCGCCAGTTGCTGGCTACCGTCGACGTTGAGCTAAAATGCATAAAAAAAGCCCCCTTCAACAGGGGGCTTTTCACGGGATTAACGTTTGTAGATGAATTCGACACCTTCTTCGTCGTCTTCGTCCCAATCCTCATCCCACTCTTCGTCATCTTCGACTTCAACTTCTTGTTCTTCAAGCTGCTGGCGGTGATAGTCATCCCACATAAACTCAACTTTCTCAGGCTGCTTCGCTTCTTCTGCCTGAGTAATTGGGTTCTCGATGATGAAGGTCATCACATCCCAGCAAAGATCTTTGACGCCCATCTGGGTTGCAGCAGAGATCAGATAGTACTTATCTTCCCAGCCCATCGCTTCAGCAATGGCTTTCGCTTTGGCTTCAGCTTCAGCTTTGTCCATCAGGTCGATCTTGTTAAAGACCAGCCAACGCGGTTTAGCGGCTAGCTTATCGCTGTACTTTTCCAGTTCGCCAACGATGATTCGGGCATTTTCGACCGGATCTGAACCGTCAATTGGATCGATATCGATGAGGTGCAACAGAACGCGGCAACGCTCAAGGTGTTTCAGGAAACGAATCCCCAGCCCAGCGCCTTCAGCAGCACCTTCGATCAGACCCGGGATATCAGCAACCACAAAGCTCTTTTCGTTATCCATGCGGACAACGCCCAGGCTCGGTACCAGCGTGGTAAACGGATAATCCGCGACTTTAGGTTTAGCAGCAGAAACAGAACGGATAAAGGTCGATTTACCCGCGTTTGGCATCCCCAGCATACCCACGTCTGCCAGCAGCATTAGTTCGAGCTGCAGATCGCGTTTATCACCAGGCGTCCCCATCGTTTTCTGACGCGGAGAACGGTTAACAGAGGATTTAAAACGGCTGTTACCCAGACCGTGCCAACCGCCTTTACCCACCATCAAGCGCTGACCATGCTTGGTCATATCACCCAACGTCTCGCCAGTGCCCTGGTCGATAACGCGCGTCCCGACCGGGACTTTAACGGTCACGTCTTTGCCACGCTTACCGGTACAGTCACGGCTTTGGCCATTCTGACCACGTTCGGCGCGGAAAGATTTTTCGAAACGGTAATCGATCAGCGTGTTGAGGTTTTCATCCGCCTCTAACCACACATCACCGCCATCACCGCCATCGCCGCCGTCAGGACCACCACGAGGAATATATTTTTCACGGCGGAAGCTTACGCAACCATTACCGCCATCACCTGCAACAACCAGGATTGTTGCTTCATCAACAAACTTCATTTTACTCTCCGTAAATCATTCGCCTGAGCGGGGGACAACTACAACCGCTTCATTTTTGCGCCAACGTCCCCAAAGACGATGACCAATGGCGGAATACATCGCGCCCGCAACCACGACAAACGCACCGAGATATCCCAAGAGGTTTAACATCGGTTTGACGAAGAAATCGGGCCAGGCCATTGATAATAAATCTGAAAATAACAGCGTAAACAGCGGCGTGAGCGTAATTAATGCACTCACTTGTGCTGCCTGCCAGCGCGCCATCGCTTCGGCCAACGCGCCATAACCGACCAGCGTGTTAAGCCCACAGAAAATGAGACACGCCAGTTGCCAGTCGCTGAGCTGGGTAATGACACCCGGTTTTGCTAACGGCAATAATGCTATTGTACACAAAGTGTACAATAAAAAGAGAATCTGCGGTGAGCCGAGCCTGCGCAATAACACCTTTTGCGCGACGCCATAGGTCACCCAGACCGTTGCTGCCCCAACACCGAAAATCACACCCCAGGTGTAATCCGTCAGGCGGGTAAAAATCTCGATCAGGCTGGTGTTGAAAAACATCACCAGACCGCATAACAACATACTTGCACCCACTATCTGCGTGACACGCATCTTCTCCTTGAGGATAAATACGCTGGCAACCATCATGCCCACAGGCGAAAGCTGACCGATGACCTGTGATGCGGTGGGGCTTAAATATTGCAGAGAAGAACTGAACAGAATGAAGTTACCGAACAGACCAGCCGTTGCGATAGCCAGGAGAATCAGCCAACGCGGTTTACGAAAAATCCGCAGCGGTGGAAGTTTTCCTTTTATCGCCAGAATCGCGCCAAGGCCAATACTGGCCATTAAAAAGCGATAAAACACTACCGTAGGCGGTTCCATGACTTCCAGAACCTGCTTCATGGCAATGGGCAACGCTCCCCAGCACACCGCCGTAGTGAGTGCCAAAAGAATACCGATGCCTGCCTGCTGTTTCATGCCCGTTTTTCCTGCAGAAAATTTTTCCGGGTTTTCAATGTAAAAAGCCCCGCAACACGTTGCGGGGCTTTAATCCGTTACCGGACCACGAAAAACTTACTCAGCAACGATGCTGATGTATTTACGGTTGTTCGGGCCTTTAACTTCAAATTTCACTTTACCGTCTGCTTTAGCAAACAGAGTGTGGTCACGACCGCAACCTACGTTGTTACCAGCGTGGAATTTGGTGCCACGTTGACGAACGATGATGCTACCCGCCAGAACGGTTTCGCCACCGAAACGCTTAACGCCAAGACGTTTAGCTTCTGAGTCGCGACCGTTACGAGTTGAGCCGCCAGCCTTTTTATGTGCCATTTAAATCTCTCCTCAGGTCTTAGGCGCTGATGCCAGTAATTTTCACATCAGTGAACCACTGACGGTGGCCCTGCTGCTTACGGTAGTGTTTACGACGACGAAACTTAACGATTTTAACTTTCTCGCCACGACCATGAGCAACAACTTCAGCTTTGATAACGCCGCCATCAACGAAAGGAACGCCGATTTTGACTTCTTCACCGTTTGCGATCATCAGAACTTCAGCGAACTCAACAGCTTCGCCAGTTGCGATGTCCAGCTTTTCCAGGCGAACGGTCTGACCTTCGCTTACTCGGTGTTGTTTACCACCACTTTGGAAAACCGCGTACATATAGAACTCCGCTTCCGCGCACATCCTCGTGTGATTCAGAGTGCGCTATAAATATTCACAATAGGGCGCGAATATTACGCAAAACGCGAGCCTTTGACAAGTGCTACCATCGATACATGAAGAAAAAAAACACAACACGTACGGTAACGTTTATCTGAGCCGTTTTTTCAGTACAATCAGGCATACTATTTGATAAACCAAAACCCTACGTTAGCCCATTTGATATGTGGTAAACAGGATAAGAAGCCCGGCTTTTGCGATGAATTTAGATAAAATCAACGAGTTAACCGCGCAAGATATGGCGGGTGTGAATGCAGTAATCCTGGAGCAACTCAACTCTGATGTTCAGCTCATCAATCAGTTGGGTTATTACATCGTCAGTGGCGGCGGTAAACGCATTCGCCCAATGATCGCCATTCTGGCTGCCAGAGCCGTTGGATATCAGGGAGATGCGCACGTCAATATTGCGGCTCTCATCGAATTTATCCACACCGCAACTCTTCTTCATGATGATGTGGTGGATGAATCCGATATGCGTCGCGGGAAAGCGACCGCAAACGCCGCATTTGGCAACGCAGCGAGCGTTCTGGTGGGGGATTTTATCTACACCCGCGCATTCCAGATGATGACGAGCCTTGGCTCGTTAAAGGTGCTGGAAGTCATGTCAGAGGCCGTAAACGTCATCGCCGAAGGTGAAGTGCTGCAGTTGATGAACGTCAACGATCCGGACATCACCGAAGAAAACTATATGCGTGTGATTTATAGCAAAACGGCGCGTCTGTTTGAAGCCGCAGCGCAGTGCTCTGGCATTCTTGCAGGCTGTACTGAAGCGCAAGAGCGTGGCTTGCAGGACTATGGCCGCTACCTTGGCACCGCATTCCAGCTGATCGACGATTTACTGGATTACAGTGCGGATGGTGAAACCCTGGGCAAAAACGTGGGCGATGACCTGAACGAAGGTAAACCTACCCTGCCCCTGCTGCATGCAATGCGCAACGGATCACCGGAACAAGCGAAATTGATTCGTGAAGCGATCGAGCAAGGAAATGGCCGACATCTTCTGGAACCTGTACTGGAAACAATGGCGATCTGTGGATCGCTTGAATGGACACGCCAGCGGGCTGAAGAAGAAGCGGATAAGGCGATTACAGCCCTTCAGGTTATTCCAGACAGCCCATGGCGCGATGCGTTAATTGGGCTTGCCCACATCGCCGTTCAGCGCGATCGTTAAAAGCTCAACGTCTCCTCGCGCCCCTGCCGGGGAGACTCCAATAAACTCCAATAAGCTCTTCATTCGCGTTAATTCATCAGCTTACAGGCTGCATTAATAAAGCCCTGTCATATTCCGAATATTGCCTCCAGTTATGCGAACTTTTTAGAACAGCCCGTCTAAGAAGGTATAGTAACTCACGTCACTTCACCTGAATGACGTGGACGTACTTGAATCTAAGGACAGTATATGGAAAAGAAGTTTATCGACTGGCATTCGGCCGACATTATTGCCGCACTGCGCAAAAAAGGGACCTCACTTGCAGCAGAGTCCAGGCGCAATGGGCTCAGCTCTTCAACGCTTGCCAACGCGTTGACTCGCCCATGGCCAAAAGGAGAATTGATTATTGCGACGGCGCTGGAAACCCAGCCCTGGATTATATGGCCTTCGCGTTACCACGACCCGATTACCCATGAATTTATCGACAGAACGCGAATGATGCGTCAGAAAAAGCAGGAAAACGAGCACGGGAATTGACGCTTGCGAGAGACTTGCAGGAGAAAAGAACAGCAACCCCCCGGCCATCTGGCAGGGGGCTGCCGGAACGATTACTCGCCCTTTACACGCTCGATGTTTGCACCCAGAGCGCGCAGTTTGTCCTCAATACACTCATAGCCACGATCGATGTGGTAAATGCGGTCCACAATCGTTGTGCCTTCGGCAATGCAGCCCGCCAGCACCAGGCTCGCAGAAGCACGTAAATCCGTTGCCATTACCTGAGCACCAGACAGCGTTTCTACGCCATGACAAATCACGGTGTTGCTTTCGATTTCTGCACGCCCCCCCATACGAATGAGTTCAGGTACGTGCATAAAGCGGTTTTCGAAGATGGTTTCAGTAATGAAGCCCGTCCCTTCAGCTACCAGGTTCAGCAGCGTAAACTGTGCCTGCATATCGGTTGGGAACGCCGGATGCGGAGCAGTGCGAACGTTAACCGCTTTAGGGCGTTTACCGTGCATGTCCAGGCTAATCCAGTCTTCACCGGTTTCAATGTCTGCACCGGCATCGCGCAGTTTCGCTAATACAGCATCCAGGGTGTCTGGCTGCGCATTGCGACACAGAATTTTACCGCCAGAAATCGCCGCAGCAACCAGGAAGGTGCCAGTTTCGATACGATCGGGTAACACGCGGTATACGCCGCCGCCCAGACGCTCAACACCTTCGATGGTGATGCGATCGGTGCCCTGCCCGGTAATCTTCGCGCCGAGTGCGACGAGGAAATTCGCCGTATCAACAATTTCCGGCTCGCGCGCCGCGTTTTCGATAACGGTTGTGCCTTCCGCCAGCGTCGCCGCTGACATGATGGTGACCGTCGCGCCGACGCTGACTTTATCCATCACAATGTGCGCGCCTTTCAGACGGCCATTGACGGAGGCTTTAACGTAGCCTTCTTCGAGCTTGATATCTGCACCCAGCTTTTCAAGACCGAAAATATGTAAATCAACCGGACGCGCGCCAATCGCACAGCCGCCCGGCAGAGAAACCTGACCCTGACCAAAACGCGCCACCAGCGGGCCAAGCGCCCAGATAGACGCACGCATGGTTTTCACCAGATCGTACGGCGCAGAAAAGTTATTCACCTTGCTGGCATCAATCCAAACCGAACCATTACGTTCCACTTTGGTGCCCAACTGGCTGAGCAGCTTCATCGTGGTGTCGATGTCTTTCAGCTTCGGTACGTTCTGAATTTCTACCGGCTCTTCCGCAAGCAGTGCGGCAAACAGAATCGGCAGCGCGGCGTTTTTCGCGCCGGAAATTGTGACTTCGCCCTGGAGACGCGTAGGCCCCTGTACACGAAATTTATCCATGATTGTGCTCTCTTATGAATTCAACCGTGCTGCGGGCAAACCACCCTCAGCTCAAAAACCGTTTAGTTTGCGATCGCGTTCCCACTCTTGCGGGGTATAAGCTTTGATCGACAGGGCGTGGATGCGGTTATCCGCAATATATTCCATCAGCGGCGCGTAGACAGCCTGCTGTTTCTTCACACGGCTCATGCCGTCGAATATCTCACCCACAGTAATAACCTGAAAGTGACTGCCATCGCCGGTGACGTGGACTTCCTGAAGGGAGAGTGCGTTCATCAGCACCGACTGGATTTCATGATTTTCCATGGGTTCTAAATCATCTTTAGTGAAAACAAGCCCAACATCTTAGAGCAAAGTGACGCAGTCTTAAACAAGCAAAAAGCCCCGACCGTGAAACAGTCGAGGCTTTAAGAAGTAACGCACTGAAAAAATTAGCGAGGTAATACGTCTTCGGGCAAATTATAAAGTTTTGCCAGGGTGAGAACGTTTTCGCTGACACCCGCCAGTTTCACCGCTGCACCTTGTTTTTTGCCTTCAGCCACGAGATGCACTAACAGTGCAACGCCTGCGGTGTCCACACGGGTTACGCTATGCAAATCAATCAGCGTGACGCCTTGCATTGCGAATTCACGCGAATCCCATAACGGAATCAGCAGGTCCTGATCAAGCTCGCCTGACAAGAATAATGTGTCACTTTCACGCGTCCAGCTTAATGGCTGCGTCATTACTTTCTCTCGTCCAACGAAATTTTCTGGCTGGAGATAGATTTTAACTGTTCGGTAAGACCATCGATGCCTTTGGTGCGCAGCAAATCACTCCACTCGTTTTGCTTAGTCGTAATCATGCTCACGCCTTCAGCAATCATGTCGTAAGCCTGCCAGTTTCCAGTTTGCGTATTTTTACGCCACTGGAAATCCAGGCGCACCGGCGGACGCCCGTTTGGATCGATGATGGTGACGCGAATAGGCACAATGGTCGCATCGCCCAGCGGTTGCTCTGGAGCAATCTGATAGGTCTGGCCATGATACATCGCCAGCGCCTGGCCATAAGCCTGCTTAAGGTATTCACGGAACGCCGCAAAGTAAGCATCACGCTGTGCAGGCGTGGCATCTTTGTAATAACGACCCAGAACTAACGCACCCGCATATTTCACCTGCACGTAGGGCAACAGCTCTTGATCAACCACATCACGGAGGTAATCCGGATTGGAACGAATTTTTGATTGCTCATTTTTGAGGCGGTCAAATGTCTTCTTCGCCGCTTCGTCCATCTGTTTATAAGGATTGGCCTGATCCGCGGCATAGGCGGCACTCAGAGGGGCAATCACCAGCATGGCAACCATCAATAGTCGTTTAATCATCAATTACTTCTCCTGAGATGAATGGGTTGCGCCAGGGGTCGGAGCAACATCAGTTTGGCCTTCGCTCTTTGCAGAGGCATCGTCAGTGGTTTTGGCGTCCCCTTTGTTGCTGTAAAGGAACTGACCAATCATGTCTTCGAGCACCATCGCAGATTTGGTATCCTGGATTACGCCGCCATCTTTAAGGATAGACGTTCCCAGTTCCGGATCTTCAAAGCCGACGTTTAACGCCAGATATTGTTCACCCAGCAAACCGGAAGTACGGATGGAGAGCGAGCTGGTGTCCGGAATATGGTTGTAGCGCTCTTCGATCTCCATTTCCACACGCGGCAAATAGGTTTTTTCATCGAGAGTAATGTCCGCTACTCGGCCAATCACAACGCCGCCGATACGAACCGGTGAACGCGCCTTCAGGCCCCCGATATTATCGAATGTCGCGTAGAGACGATAAGTGGGTTCAGTCCGAATTGAGGTGATGTCCGCCGCGCGGAGGCAAATAAACAGTGCAGCCAACAGCGCCAGCACAAGAAACACACCTACCCAAATTTCACTTTTTCTTGTTTGCATGAACTCAATTCCCAAACATCAGTGCGGTGAGCACAAAATCCAGACCCAATACGGCCAGCGACGAATGAACTACAGTGCGCGTTGTCGAACGACTAATCCCTTCAGAGGTCGGTATCGCATCGTAACCATTGAACAACGCAATCCAGGTAACCGTGAACGCAAAGACCACGCTTTTAATCAGACAGTTCACGAGATCCATACGCAGATCAACCGCATCCTGCATCGCGGACCAGAAGAAGCCCGCGTCAATGCCTTTCCACTGCACGCCCACCAGCGAACCGCCCCAAATTCCGACGGCCACAAAAAGAATAGTCAGCAGGGGTAGCGAAATCACACCCGCCCAAAAACGCGGAGAAATAACACGACGCAGAGGATCAACCGCCATCATTTCCATACTGGAAAGCTGTTCCGTTGCGCGCATCAAACCGATTTCTGCAGTTAACGCAGAACCCGCGCGTCCGGCAAAAAGCAGCGCTGCCACAACCGGTCCAAGTTCGCGCAATAGAGAAAGAGCCACCAGCATACCGAGGCTGGTTTCAGCACTGTATGTCGTTAAAACAAGGTAGCCTTGCAGCCCAAGAACCATACCGATAAACAAACCGGAAACGATAATAATGAGCATCGACAGCACGCCGACATTATAGAGCTGGCGTACCAGCAGTGGCCCATGCTTGCGAAATTCCGGCTTGCCTACCAGCGCATTGAACAACATCAACCCGGCACGCCCGAACGTCCTGATGGTTTTTATGCCACGGTGTCCCAGAGCGGCCAACGCATTTAACAGCATCAGTGGCTTAACTCCCTATTCCCAATAAATCTTGATGATAATCACACGCGGGATAGCGGAACGGAACAGGACCGTCCGCAATACCGTCCAGGAACTGTCGAACCCGCGGATCGCTGTTATTCTGCAATTCTTGAGCCCCCCCTTGCGCCACAATTTTTTTATCCGCCACAATGTAAGCGTAATCCGCAATGCTCAGCACTTCTGGGACATCATGAGAGACCACAACGCAGGTCACGCCGAGTGCGCTGTTAAGTTCTGAAATCAGCTTGACCAGCACGCCCATGGTGATAGGGTCCTGGCCGACGAAAGGTTCGTCGAACATGATCAAGTCCGGCTCCAGCGCGATAGCACGCGCCAGCGCCGCACGCCGCGCCATTCCGCCAGACAGCTCAGAAGGCATCAGCCTGGCAGCGCCACGCAGCCCCACCGCTTCAAGCTTCATCATGACCGTCGTTTTCAAGAGTTCAGGGGACAAATGCGTATGTTCACGCAGCGGATACGCCACGTTATCAAAGACGTTCATATCGGTGAATAACGCACCCGACTGAAACAACATGCTCATGCGCTTACGCACGGTATAGAGGCGCGTGCGCGACATCTCAGGCACATTTTCGCCGTCAAAAAGAATTTCACCGCTGTCTGGCGGGATCTGTCCACCGATCAGACGCAGCAGCGTTGTTTTGCCGATGCCGGATGGCCCCATGATCGCAGTGATCTTGCCACGCGGCACCGTCAATGTAATGTCTTCGAAGATCAATCGGTTGCCGCGGGAGAAGCTGACGTCACGGACATCGACTAAATTCGCCATTGTTTGGCTCATTTAAAATTCCTTTCTTTCCCTTTGAGGTTAAGCATGGCGCTTAATTCAGCCTTAAACCCGACATTTTTACAGAATATTGCCTGTACAGGTTAGCGAAAGCTGGCATTTGTTTTACTTTTCCGACGCATAAAGTCAAAATTAGAGAATCGTTACGTCTACAGACTGCATGCGGCGCCAGAGATTCATTCTCAGTGGACCGGCGAGTATACCTGAATAAAGGATTTTTGATGCTTTTAGCAACGGCCCTGTTAATAATCGGTTTACTGTTAGTGGTCTACAGTGCTGACCGTCTGGTTTTTGCAGCATCCATCCTGTGTCGGCTTTTTGGCATACCGCCCCTTATCATCGGGATGACCGTGGTGAGTGTCGGAACATCGCTTCCAGAAATTATCGTCTCTGCTTCAGCGTCTCTTCATGGTCAGGTTGACCTCGCGATTGGGACGGCAATTGGCTCTAACATCGTCAATATATTATTGATCCTCGGCCTCGCCGCGCTGATGCATCCATTTCGCGTGCATTCTGATGTTCTGCGCCGCGAATTGCCGCTAATGTTAATTGTCAGCCTGCTGGCAGGTTACGTGCTGTACGACGGGCAACTCACGCTGGATGACGGCATCCTGCTTATCGCGCTGGCGATCATCTGGCTGCTGTATATCGTTAAAATTGCGCGTCTGGCAGAAAAACAGGGAAATGACAGCCTGACGCGTGAGCAAGTCGCGGAACTGCCTCGCGAAGGCACCCTGCCCGTCGCTCTGCTGTGGCTGGGCGTCGCGCTGATTATCATGCCAATGTCCACGCGTATGGTCGTTGATAACGCCACCGTGCTCGCCAATTTCTATGCCATCAGTGAGCTGACTATCGGCCTGACGGTGATAGCGATTGGCACCAGTTTGCCAGAACTGGCGACTGCCGTTGCCGGCGTACGTAAAGGCGAAGGCGATATGGCGATTGGCAATATCATTGGCTCCAATATCTTTAACATCGCTATCGTGATGGGTTTACCGGCGCTGATTGCGCCAGGGGCATTTAATCCGCTGGCCTTCTCGCGCGATTACGGGGTGATGCTCATTGTCAGTATTATTTTCGCCCTGCTGTGCTGGCGACGGAAACAACAGATTGGCAAAGGCGCGGGTGCCTTACTGACGGGTGGTTTTATCGTATGGATGGCGATGCTGTATTGGCTGTCGCCTCTTCTCTCTGGGTAAACGGAACGCATTATGTCGCAAATAGAATTGCAACCGGGTTTTGACTTTCAAAAAGCAGGCAAAGAAGTTCTGGAGATTGAACGTGAAGGTCTGGCGCAGTTAGATCAATACATCAATCAGGATTTCAGCCTTGCGTGCGAGAAAATATTCTCCTGCGCGGGCAAAGTCGTGGTGATGGGCATGGGCAAATCGGGTCATATTGGGCGCAAAATGGCCGCGACGTTCGCCAGTACCGGAACATCCTCATTCTTCGTTCATCCCGGTGAAGCCGCTCATGGCGATCTCGGAATGGTGACGCCGCAGGACATCGTTATCGCCCTGTCGAATTCGGGCGAGTCCAACGAGATTCTGGCGCTGATTCCCGTGCTGAAACGACTCCGCGTCCCGCTCATTTGCATGACCAGCCGACCAGAAAGCACGATGGCGCGTGCGGCTGATGTTCACTTATGCGTAAAAGTGCCGAAAGAAGCTTGCCCACTCGGCCTTGCGCCGACCTCCAGCACGACCGCTGCGCTGGTTATGGGAGATGCCCTCGCCGTTGCGCTTCTTGAAGCCCGAGGCTTTACGCCAGAAGATTTCGCTCTCTCTCATCCGGGCGGTGCGCTGGGACGTAAGCTACTGCTGCGGGTAAATGATATTATGCATACGGGCGCAGAGATCCCTCGCGTCAGTAAAGATGCCCCGCTGCGCGACGCCTTGCTGGAAATTACGCGTAAAAATCTTGGCATGACGGTGATTTGCGACGACCAGATGAACATCGAAGGGATCTTCACGGATGGCGATTTACGCCGCGTGTTCGATATGGGCGTTGATGTCCGCACGCTGGGGATCGCTGACGTAATGACGCCTGGCGGCATCAGGGTCCGTCCCGCCACGCTGGCAGTCGACGTTTTGAACCTAATGCAGTCCCGTCATATTACCGCGGTCATGGTTGCCGATGGCGACCAACTGCTGGGTGTGGTACATATGCATGATCTTCTGCGCGCAGGCGTAGTGTAATAAAGGATAAGACAATGAGTAATGCGGGTGCATCCCTTGCAACCTGTTATGGTCCGGTAAGCACGCAAATGATGGCGCAGGCGGAAAAGATTCGTCTGCTAATTCTGGATGTAGATGGCGTTCTTTCCGATGGCTTGATTTTTATGGGCAATAACGGCGAAGAGCTGAAAGCATTTAACGTGCGCGACGGTTACGGCATTCGTTGTGCGCTCACATCCGGGATAGAAGTTGCCATTATCACCGGGCGTAAGGCTAAACTGGTAGAAGATCGCTGTGAGACATTGGGCATCACCCATCTGTATCAGGGACAGTCTGACAAAATGGTCGCTTTCAGAGATTTACTGGCGAAACTGACCATCGCACCTGAGAATGTGGCCTATGTCGGGGACGACCTGATTGACTGGCCGGTGATGGCTGAAGTGGGGTTAAGTATCGCCGTCGCCGATGCACATCCTCTGCTGATCCCGCGCGCGGACTATGTCACCCGGATCAACGGGGGGCGCGGTGCCGTTCGCGAGGTGTGCGATTTGTTATTGCTGGCACAGGGCAAGCTTGATGAGGCCAAAGGGCAATCGATATGAGTAAAACCAGACGTTGGGTTATCATTCTGCTTTCACTGGCCGTGTTGGTATTGATTGGCGTGAATCTCGCTGACAATGACGATGCGCCAGCAGAAGTGGTCGCCACTAACGATCCGACCTATAAGAGCGATCACAGCGACACGGTGGTTTACAGCCCGGAAGGTGCGCTGAACTATCGCTTGATTGCCCAGCACGTTGAGTATTTTTCCGATGAAGGTATCTCGTGGTTTACTCAGCCGGTCATGACCACGTTTGACACCAATAAGGTGCCGACCTGGTCGATCAAATCTGACAGAGCAAAATTGACAAATGACCGTATGCTTTATCTGTACGGTCACGTAGAAGTGAACGCCCTGACCGCTGACTCTCAACTACGCAAAATTACGACAGATAATGCGCAGATCAACCTGGTGACCCAGGATGTGACGTCGCAAGATCTGGTGACGTTATACGGCACTACATTTAATTCCAGCGGTTTGAGAATGCGCGGGAACTTACGCAGCAAAAACGCCGAGCTGATTGAAAAGGTTAGAACCTCATATGAAATTCAAAATAAACAAACTCAGCCTTAATTTTGTTATCGCCAGCGCGCTGCTGGCCGCCAGTCTCCCTGCCCTTGCGGTGACAGGAGATACTGAGCAACCTATTCATATCGAGTCTGACACCCAGTCACTTGATATGCAGGGGAACGTTGTGACCTTCACGGGCAACGTCGTGATGACGCAGGGCACCATCAAAATCAATGCCGATAAAGTGGTTGTCACCCGTCCTGGCGGTGAACAAGGCAAAGAAATTATTGATGGCTACGGCAATCCGGCAACGTTCTATCAGATGCAGGATAACGGTAAGCCGGTTAAAGGCCACGCCTCGCACATGCACTATGAGCTGGCGAAGGACCTTGTCATCCTGACCGGCAATGCGTATCTGGAGCAGTTGGACAGCAACATCACTGGCGATAAGATCACTTATCTGGTGAAAGAGCAGAAAATGCAGGCTTCCAGCGAGAAAGGTAAGCGCGTGACAACCGTACTGGTTCCGTCTCAGCTGCAGGACAAAGGGAAAACCCAGGCTCCCGCACAGAAAAAGAGTAACTAATTCGTTATGGCAACATTAACTGCAAAAAACCTCGCCAAAGCCTACAAAGGCCGCCGCGTCGTGGAAGATGTCAGTCTGACCGTTAACTCCGGCGAAATTGTTGGCCTGTTGGGTCCTAACGGTGCTGGTAAAACCACCACCTTTTACATGGTGGTTGGCATTGTTCCGCGCGATGCGGGCAACATCATCATTGATGATGAAGACATTAGCCTGCTGCCGCTGCACGCTCGCGCGCGTCGCGGGATTGGCTATCTGCCGCAGGAAGCGTCTATTTTCCGCCGTCTTAGCGTGTTCGACAATCTGATGGCCGTCCTGCAAATCCGTGACGATTTGACCGCTGAGCAGCGTCAGGATCGCGCCAACGAATTGATGGAAGAGTTCCATATTGAACACCTGCGCGACAGCCTCGGCCAGGCACTTTCGGGGGGGGAACGCCGCCGAGTAGAAATTGCTCGCGCCCTGGCAGCCAATCCGAAATTTATCCTTCTGGATGAACCATTTGCAGGTGTTGACCCCATCTCCGTTATCGACATTAAACGCATTATCGAACATCTGCGCGACAGCGGTCTCGGTGTGCTGATTACCGACCACAACGTGCGCGAAACGCTGGCCGTTTGTGAGCGTGCGTATATCGTCAGCCAGGGCCATTTGATTGCTCACGGCACGCCACTCGAAATCCTCGAAGATGAACATGTTAAGCGCGTGTACCTTGGGGAAGACTTCAGACTCTGATAGGGTAGAGGTTAAGTTACGCAGGACCGGAGAAAAACGCCCTGAACATGAAGCAAGGTTTGCAATTAAGGCTCAGCCAACAGTTGGCGATGACGCCACAGTTACAACAGGCGATCCGTCTGTTGCAACTGTCAACGTTAGAACTTCAGCAGGAACTGCAGCAAGCGCTGGACAGTAATCCGCTGCTGGAGCAAACCGATCTTCATGAAGAGGTAGATACCCAGGAAAAGCAGGACACCGAAACGCTCGATACGGCAGATGCCCTTGAGCAGAAAGAGATGCCTGACGAGTTACCGCTAGATGCCAGCTGGGATGAAATTTACACCGCTGGTACCCCATCCGGAACGCGCGCTGATTATCAGGATGATGAGTTACCGGTTTATCAGGGTGAAACCACGCAGTCGCTACAGGATTACCTGATGTGGCAGGTGGAGTTGACCCCTTTCACCGAAACCGATCGCGCGATTGCCACTTCCATTGTCGATGCCGTGGATGATACCGGGTATTTAACGGTGACCCTGGACGAAATTCTGGAAAGCATGGGTGATAGCGAAATCGAACTCGACGAGATCGAAGCCGTCCTCAAGCGCATTCAACGCTTTGACCCTATCGGCGTCGCAGCAAAAGATCTGCGCGACTGTTTGCTGATCCAGCTTTCTCAGTTTGCAAAAGAGACGCCAAGACTCGACGAAGCGCGACTAATTATCAGCGAACATTTGGATTTGCTGGCGAATCATGATTTCCGCAGCCTGATGCGCGTGACGCGACTCAAAGAAGATGTACTGAAAGAAGCGGTAAATCTGATCCAGTCGCTCGATCCCCGGCCGGGGCAATCGATCCAAACCGGCGAACCCGAATATGTGATTCCTGACGTTCTGGTCCGAAAGCACAACGGTCTCTGGACCGTAGAACTCAATTCCGACAGCATTCCCCGCCTGCAAATCAACCAGCAATACGCTTCCATGTGCACCAGTGCGCGGAACGACTCCGACAATCAATATATTCGTAGCAATCTTCAGGAAGCGCGATGGCTGATCAAAAGCCTCGAAAGCCGAAATGATACGCTGCTACGCGTGAGTCGCTGCATTGTGGAACAGCAGCAAGGCTTTTTTGAGCAGGGCGAAGAATTTATGAAACCGATGGTTTTGGCAGATATTGCTCAAGCCGTTGAGATGCACGAATCGACCATTTCGCGTGTGACCACGCAGAAGTATCTGCACAGCCCACGTGGTATTTTTGAGCTTAAGTATTTCTTCTCCAGTCATGTGAATACCGAAGGCGGCGGCGAAGCCTCGTCGACGGCAATTCGTGCTCTGGTGAAGAAGTTGATCGCCGCGGAAAACCCCGCGAAGCCACTGAGTGACAGTAAGTTAACCACCATGCTGTCCGATCAGGGTATCATGGTGGCACGTCGTACTGTTGCGAAGTATCGAGAGTCTTTATCCATTCCGCCGTCTAACCAGCGTAAACAACTGGTTTGACACAACCGATAAGGAAGACACTATGCAGCTCAACATCACAGGACACAATGTCGAAATCACTGAGGCTTTACGCGACTTTTTGAATACAAAATTCGCCAAGCTGGAGCAGTATTTCGAGAGGATCAATCAGGTCTACATTGTGTTGAAAGTGGAGAAAGTGACTCATATCTCGGACGCAACCCTGCACATAAACGGGGGCGAAATCCATGCCAGTGCGGAAGGGCAAGACATGTACGCGGCTATCGACGGCTTGATTGACAAGCTTGCGCGACAGCTTAATAAACATAAAGATAAACTGAAACAACACTAATTGTCCGAGCAGTTAACGGGTGCAGGACGGCCTGTTGTGAAACACAACAGGCCATTTGTACAGTTAGCGCTTAGGTGAAATTATGATGAACAACGATTCCGGTCTTCAATTAAGTCATGTCCTTAACCAGGAATGTACCCGCAGTGGCGTTCACTGCCAGAGCAAAAAACGCGCTCTGGAAATCATCAGTGAACTGGCCGCAAAACAGTTAAGCCTGCCACCTCAGGTGGTGTTTGAGGCCATTCTGACCCGTGAAAAAATGGGCAGTACCGGTATCGGCAATGGTATTGCCATTCCGCATGGCAAGCTGGAGGAGGACACACTGCGCGCCGTGGGCGTCTTTGTCCAACTGGAAACGCCGATCGCTTTTGATGCGATCGATAACCAGCCCGTCGATCTGCTTTTCGCACTGCTGGTGCCTGCTGACCAGACCAAAACCCATTTGCATACGCTCTCGCTGGTGGCCAAGCGTCTGGCAGATAAAACAATTTGCCGCCGTCTGCGCGCAGCTCAAAGTGATGAGGAACTGTATCAAATTATCACCGAAGCGGAAGGCAATCAGGATGATGCGTAACCACAAGATGGCCTCCACATCTGCAGGCGCGAGGAGAAACGGAACATGGTGCTGATGATCGTCAGCGGTCGTTCGGGCTCGGGGAAATCCGTGGCCCTTCGAGCGCTCGAAGATATGGGTTTTTATTGCGTCGATAACCTTCCGGTCGTGCTGCTACCAGAACTGGCGCGTACGCTGGCTGACAGACAAATTTCTGCTGCCGTCAGCATCGACGTCCGTAATATGCCGGAATCGCCGGAAGTCTTTGAGCAGGCGATGAGCAGCTTGCCAGAAACCTTCACTCCGCAATTGCTGTTCCTGGATGCCGATCGCAACACGCTGATTCGTCGCTACAGTGATACCCGACGTTTGCATCCGCTTTCCAGCAAAAATCTCTCCCTTGAGAGCGCTATCGACGAAGAGAGCGATTTGCTGGAGCCGCTGCGTTCCCGTGCCGATCTGATTGTCGACACCTCCGAGATGTCGGTTCATGAACTGGCCGAAATGCTGCGCACCCGCTTGCTGGGCAAACGTGAGCGTGAGCTCACCATGGTGTTCGAATCGTTTGGCTTCAAACACGGGATCCCTATTGATGCGGATTATGTGTTTGACGTGCGCTTCCTGCCCAACCCGCACTGGGACCCTAAACTGCGTCCAATGACCGGTCTGGATAAGCCTGTCGCGGCATTCCTCGACAGACACACAGAAGTTCACAATTTTATATACCAGACGCGAAGCTACCTTGAGCTATGGTTACCTATGCTGGAAACCAACAACCGTAGCTACCTGACCGTAGCCATTGGTTGTACTGGCGGTAAACATCGTTCGGTGTATATTGCTGAACAGCTGGCCGACTATTTCCGCTCACGCGGGAAAAACGTTCAGTCTCGTCATCGCACGCTGGAAAAACGCAAAACATGACCGTAAAACATACCGTTGAGATCACCAACAAGCTGGGCATGCACGCTCGTCCAGCGATGAAATTGTTTGAATTGATGCAGGGTTTTGACGCTGAAGTGTTGTTGCGTAACGACGAAGGCACCGAAGCCGAAGCCAACAGCGTTATCGCGTTACTCATGCTCGATTCCGCCAAAGGTCGCCAGATTGAAGTCGAAGCCACCGGACCGCAAGAAGTTGAGGCGCTGGAAGCGGTCGTTGCACTGTTTAACTCAGGCTTTGACGAGGACTGATTAAGCCCTTTGCCCTTCGCCCCTTGCATGCATCCAAGGGGCTTGAGATTCACTCAGTACAGTTTATTTCTGGTCATAAACCCTTCCCCACCAAGCTGACGCATCTGGCGCATAATCCACGCCTGGCGGTTACGGACGTATCCCGATGGCGCATTCGCTTTGTAGATAATGGGGTTTGGCAATACTGCGGCCAGCAGCGCCGCCTCTGACTGACTCAGACGACTGGCGGGCTTATTGAAATAGCGCTGTGCTGCGGCTTCGACACCAAACACCCCGTCGCCAAACTCGGCGATATTCAGGTACACCGTCAGGATGCGTTTTTTACTCCAGACCGTTTCCATCCCGACCGTCAACCCGGCTTCCAGCCCTTTTCGTACCCAGCTTCGGCCATCCCACAAAAACAGATTTTTTGCCGTCTGCTGTGAAAGAGTCGATGCGCCGCGTACGCGCTTCTCATTGCGCTCATTATGGGCCAGCGCCTTCTCGATTGCCGAAACGTCAAATCCCCAGTGTTCCGGGAATTTCTGATCTTCCGCCGCAATCACCGCCAGCCCCATCCATGGCGAAATCTCGTCCATGCTCACCCAGTCGGAATGCGCCACATAACCAAAATGACCGGTTAGCCATGCGCTGACTTGACGCTCCACCATCACCGCCGAAAAAGGCACGGGCATAATGCTAAACAACGCGATGCCGCCGCCCCAGAAAACGGCCAGCGCCAGCATCACGCGAATGAAGATTCGCTTCGCCCATGCAACAGGAGAACGTTTTTGACTCACTGGGTCAGCACCAACACACGGTCAACCAGCTTATCAATACCGGTTGCGGCCTCTGCGATGTTTTGCGCCACCATGTAAGCGGGCGTGGTCACGATCTTATTGTCTTCATCGACAACAATATCGTTGACCGGACAAGGAACATGTTCACCGCCCATCTCTTCGATCACTTCCGCCGTGTCGATATCGGTGCCAATGGTCAAACGTAACGGGAAATCAAATATCTTTGGCAGCATGGCGGGCGCGATGCAGATAAAGCCCAGCGGTTTTCCCAACGCATGCATGCGTTGAGCCAACGCTTGCAACGCGCTATCGACGTGGCACTCACTCCCCTGGCTGGCGAAGGTGCTCAAATTTTTTGCCGCGCCAAACCCACCGGGAACGATCAGAGCATCTAGTTCGTCAGCATTCGCCTGCGCGAGCGGCAAGATATTGCCTCGGGCAATACGGGCGGCTTCGATGAGCACGTTACGCGTTTCAGACATTGGTTCACCAGACAGATGGTTAATCACATCCACCTGATTTTTATCCGGCGCAAAGCAAACGGCTTCTGCGCCCTGTTTAGCCAGCGCGAGCAGCGTCAAAACGGATTCGTGGATCTCTGCACCGTCGTAAACGCCGCACCCACTCAGCACTACACCCACTTTTTTCATCTTGCTGTACCTTCTCTCCAACCGTCTGAAGCATATTAAAAATTCTGATTAAAACGCTATGCTTCACACATTTCACTGATTCATGTAACAAATCATTTAAGATTTGCTATCTTAACTGCGTGCGGCCTCATTCTTAAGGCAGCGTCCATGCGAAAACAACACAAAGAATCAGGCGCGGCCACGATTTCCCTGGTGTTGGCGCAGTATTTCGCGCACCCCGGTTTATCCGGGGTCATTTTTTTGTCCTTTCCACCCACGCTTTCAGCACGGCAACATCGTTTTGCCATTCCTGCTTCATCTCTTCAACCCATTCACCCACATTATCTGACCACGCAGGTAAATCGGGAGACTGGATCTGCTGACCCAACTGCTGCAAATGACGCAAACCAATCGACCCGGCGGCACCTTTAATCTTGTGACCTTCTTCGACGATACCTTTCTGATCGCGAGCCGTCAGGTTCGATTCCAGCACGCTTAAATAGCCTGGCATCATTTTTTCGAATACGGCCAGACCATCGGTGATCAGCTTCGGACCCACCAACTCGATATACTGTTCAAGCATGGCGATATCCAGAATCGTTTGCGCTTTTTCGCTATCAACTGACGTCATAGTGCTCTCCTCTTCATCACAGGTATCCCAGAATTTCTTGATCATGGCAGTCAGGGCCGGCACCGCCAGCGGCTTGCTGAGCACATCGTCCATGCCAGCATCGAGGTACTCTTTTTTGTCCTTCAGCACGTTCGCCGTCAACGCGACCAGTGGCGGAAGTTCGTCGCGGGCATAACGTTGCGTCAGCTCGCGCGAGATATCCAGCCCTGTCATGTCCGGAAGCTGAATATCCAGCAGCACGAGATCATATTCACCGGGGGTAAACATCTCCAGCGCGGCGGTGCCGGTCATCGCCACATCGACGCTATTACCCAGTTTTTCCAGCACCGAACGGGCGACAATGACGTTCAATTCAATATCTTCAACCAGCAGCACATGCAGCGCAGGTAATGGCAATTCGTCGTTTTCGAAGGTGTCTTCTACCTCTTCCGCTACCGCCGGGGCATGGACAGTCAGCGTAAACGTTGAGCCTTTACCCTGCTGGCTTGAAACCGTGATATCCCCACCCATGCTTTTTGCCAGGCGGCGCGATACGGCCAGGCCAATCCCGGTTCCCGTCGCGGGTTTCCCGCCGTTGCTGTCTTTCACCTGATAATACATGGCGAAAATCTTGTCATGCTCATCCTGCGGAATACCGATACCGGAATCTTGCACCTCGAAGTGCAGCATATCGCCCTGGTCAAAACGGATGCGAACCACCACTTCACCCTGCTGGGTAAATTTCACGGCATTGCTGATAAGATTCCACAGGATCTGGCGCAAGCGCGTCCCGTCAGTCACCACTTTATGCGGCAACGGCAATGTTGGCTCAAGCACAAAACGCAGCCCTTTTTGCTGAGCCTGTAAGCCAGAGAGATTTTCTAGATCGGCCAGGAAACCGGTGAAGTCTACCGGCTGGTTATCCAGCTGGACTTTGCGGCGCTCCATCTTATCCATATCGATAATATCATTGAAAATATTACCCAGCGTCACCGCGGAAACATGAATAGTTTTGAGGTATTTCTCCTGTTCGCTGGTTAATTCGGTATCCAGCAAAATACGACTGAGCCCCACGATGCCATTCAGCGGCGTGCGCAATTCATGGCTGATGGTGGAGATAAAGGTGGTCTTGTCACGGCTGGCACGCTCAAGCGCATCCTGATAGCGCTTACGCTCGGTAATATCGCGGCCAAAGCCCATCAGCCCGTGCCGCTTACCGACGCGGTCGTAATACGGTACTTTGCGGATTTCAAAACAGGCTTTGCGACCGTCCGGATAATCCAGCCACTGTTCGTAGGTTAAAGAGACATTGTGACGGAACACTTTCTCGTCGGTTTCAATCACTTTTACCGCAGCCTCTGCAGAGTAAACGTCCTGCGGCTTAAGGTGAATCAGCTGTTTTTCGCTTTTTCCCGTCAACAACTCCATGGCCCGGTTGCAGCCAGAAAATTCTTTATCTTCATTACGATAGAAAACAAGATCGGGTGAGGCATCAAGGAAAGATCGCAGGAATGAGGATTGCTGTTCGAGCTGAATTTGCGTCACTTCGCGTTCTTTCATCTCGATTTTCAGTTGCTCAAGCGTGGCCTGACGTTCCGCTTCCGCCTTCTCACGATCTGAAATTTCCTGGTTCAACTGCGCAATGTTGTCCTTTAACTGCACGTTGAGTTTGAGATCGCGATCGCGCATCTCCTCCAGCTTTTGCACCAGCCTGGAAAGACGCTGGCGCGACTCCTCCAGTTGCTCCACCACCACCGAGAGAAAATAGACGGCCCACGGCGTGATTAACAAACCAAAGAAGATTGAGCGGATAACGTCAATGCTCTCAACCTGCCCGTGCAGCACCATGGTCACGGCCATCTGGACCACAATCGCCAGAACCACCAGCGCCAGGGCCAACAGCAGGGAAAAACGCACCAGGCCGAGCTTCATCATCAGATCGACGTAATACTGCGCCAGCATACGAATTTGCTTCATAGGGGATCCCTTCACAACATCATCGCTCAATCATACTCAAATTTGAGGCAAGACGTTGAAGGTTGTGTGAAAAAGTGCGGAGTGAAACGGGTGAGGAGGCTCACTCCCGGCGATGCGGGAGTGAGTAAGTCAGGAAACTAAGAGCGTCTTAGGAGTAACCAGAGGCTGATCAGGAAGAACGAAGCGCTTGGAAGCAGTGCGCCAATCAGCGGCGGAATGCCGTAGACCAGCGTCAACGGACCGAAGATCTGATCCAGCACGTAAAAGACGAAACCGAAGCTGATCCCCGTCACCACGCGCACGCCCATTGCCACGCTACGCAGCGGCCCGAAGATAAACGACAGCGCCATCAGCATCATCACCGCCACCGACATCGGCTGGAAAATTTTGCTCCACATGTTGAGCTGGTAACGCCCCGCATCCTGGCCGCTCGACTTCAGATACTTCACGTAGTTGTGTAAGCCACTGATCGATAACGCGTCTGGATCCAATGCCACTACACCCAGTTTGTCTGGGGTCAGATTGGTCTTCCAGGTGCCTGATACCGTCTGAGAACCGGTAATTTGCTTAGGATCTTGCAGATTAGATTCATCCACCTGCGACAAACGCCATACCCTGTTTGCAGAATCAAATTTTGCCGTCGCCGCATACCGGACGGACTGCAAACGACGATTATCGTTGAAAGCGTAAATACTCACGCCGCCCAGTTCATCGTCGCCCTTCACGCGTTCGATATAGACAAAATTATTGCCGTCTTTTGCCCACAAGCCCTGCTGAGTGGACATCAACGAGCCGCCGTACATGGCTTGCGCACGGTAATTACGTGCCATCTGCTCGCCCTGCGGTGCCACCCACTCGCCAATAGCCATGGTCAGTAACACCAGAGGAATAGCCGTTTTCATGACTGACAGCGCCACTTGCATACGGGTGAAACCCGACGCCTGCATCACCACCAGCTCACTGCGCTGCGCCAGCATTCCCAGACCTAACAATGCGCCAAGCAGCGCGGCCATCGGGAAAAAAATCTGCACATCTTTCGGGATGCTAAGGAGGGTATACATCCCCGCACCCAGTGCGTCGTAACTGCCCTGCCCGGCCTTTTTCAGCTGGTCAACAAACTTGATGATGCCCGAGAGCGACACCAGCATGAACAACGTCATCATGATGGTGGTGAAAATAGTTTTACCGATATAGCGGTCAAGAACGCCAAACGCCTGCATTACACCGCTCCTTTACGCATTAAACGGGCACGGATGCGACGCATCGGCACGGTATCCCACATGTTCAATACAACCGCCAGTAGCAGGTAAAGACCGTTGACGGCCCATGTCCAAATCATGGGATCGATCTTACCCTTTCCACCGTTAGACTTGATGGACGTTTGCAGCAGGAAGTACACCAGATAAAGCAGCATGGCCGGTAGCATTGACAGTACACGGCCCTGACGAGGGTTAACTACGCTCAGCGGCACGACCATCAGCGCCATCATAAACACGGTGAATACCAGCGTCAGACGCCAGTGCAATTCTGCGCGGGCGCGATTGGTATCGGTATTGATCAGCGTGCGCATGTCCATCTGCTCAGTATCTGTCGGGTCGAGAGCCACGTTTTGATGGCCAACAACCGCCTGATAGTTCTGGAAGTCCGTAATACGGAAATCGCGCAGCAACGCTGTGCCTTCAAAACGCGTCCCCTTATTCAACGTCACAACCTGAGAGCCGTCTTTACGTTGTGTGAGTTGACCGGAATCAGCCACCACCACCGACGGGCGTGCGTTGCCTTTCGTACGAATTTGCGCGAGGAACACGTCGTTGAATCGGCTACCGTCGACGCTCTCAATAAAGAGCACGGAACTGCCGTCAGAAGCTTGCTGGAACTGACCTTGCGCCAAGGCAGCCATGCCTGGGTTAGCTTTTGCCTCTGCGAGCACTTCGTCCTGATGTTTTGAAGACCAGGGCCCTGCCCACATGACGTTCACCGCCGCCACGATACCCGTGAACAGCGCCAGTACCATCGCGGCTTTCACCAATACGGCTTTGCTGAGGCCGCAGGCATGCATGACCGTGATTTCACTTTCGGTGTAGAGTTTGCCCAGCGTCATGAGCAGGCCGAGGAAAAGGCTTAGCGGCAGAATAAGCTGCGCCATTTCAGGCACGCCTAATCCGAGCAGAGAAAGCACCAGATTTGTTGGGATTTCACCGTCAACAGCCGCACCGAGGATCCTGACCAGCTTCTGACAGAAAAAGATCAGAAGCAGGATGAAAAGGATGGCCAGTTGGCTCTTGAGCGTCTCCCGTACCAGATATCTTATGATTATCACTTTAAATACGCCCGTAAAAACCCGTCTCTTTGCTGGAATATTGCTTGTTTCATGGCTTAAAGGTCATTTATTCTCTTGAGTCGTCGAAATCACCGCTAAAATTAAAAAACCCGGCGGATTCGCGCTTCAGGAAATTTTTTTGAACTGCCGAAACCGTAGTAACGTAAGATTAACACGAAGTCACCACAACAGCGGACATGAGTTACGAAAGGTTGCAATTCTATCCGTAGCCGCCGTCGTTGTCTTTAAGATTCAGGAGCGTAGTGCATGGAGTTCAGTGTAAAAAGCGGTAGCCCGGAGAAACAGCGGAGTGCCTGTATCGTTGTGGGCGTCTTTGAACCACGCCGTCTCTCCCCGATCGCCGAACAACTCGATAAAATCAGTGACGGCTATATCAGCGCCCTGCTTCGCCGTGGCGAACTGGAAGGCAAACCTGGGCAGACGCTGTTGCTGCATCATGTTCCAAATGTGCTGTCCGAACGCATTCTGCTGATCGGCTGTGGCAAAGAGCGTGAGTTGGATGAACGTCAGTATAAACAAGTTATTCAGAAAACCATCAATACGCTGAATGATACTGGCTCGATGGAAGCCGTCTGCTTCCTGACCGAACTGCACGTTAAAGGCCGTAACACCTACTGGAAAGTGCGCCAGGCGGTTGAGACAGCGAAAGAAAGTCTCTACAGCTTTGACCAGCTGAAAACCACCAAAAGCGAACCGCGACGTCCGCTGCGTAAGATGGTCTTTAATGTGCCTACTCGTCGCGAACTGACCAGCGGCGAACGCGCGATTCAGCACGGTCTGGCGATTGCTGCCGGTATCAAAGCAGCAAAAGATCTCGGCAATATGCCGCCGAATATCTGTAACGCGGGCTACCTGGCTTCTCAGGCACGTCAGTTGGCGGATTCGTACAGCAAAAATATCGTGACCCGCGTCATCGGCGAACAGCAGATGAAAGAGCTGGGAATGCACTCGTACCTTGCGGTCGGCAACGGTTCCCAAAACGAATCGCTGATGTCAGTAATTGAGTACAAAGGCAACCCATCGGAAGATGCGCGCCCAATCGTGCTCGTCGGTAAAGGGCTGACCTTTGACTCCGGCGGTATCTCCATCAAACCTGCTGAAGGCATGGACGAGATGAAGTACGACATGTGCGGCGCTGCGGCGGTGTACGGTGTGATGCGTATGGTGGCCGAGCTACAGCTACCGATTAACGTTATCGGCGTGCTGGCAGGCTGCGAAAACATGCCTGGCGGCCGTGCCTATCGCCCTGGCGATGTCCTGACCACCATGTCTGGCCAGACAGTCGAAGTGCTGAACACCGACGCCGAAGGCCGTCTGGTGCTGTGCGATGTGCTGACCTACGTTGAGCGCTTCGAGCCTGAAGCGGTTATCGACGTCGCTACGCTGACCGGCGCCTGCGTGATTGCCCTGGGCCATCACATCACTGGCCTGATGTCGAACCACAACCCGCTGGCGCATGAGCTGATCGGAGCCTCCGAACAGGCTGGCGATCGCGCGTGGCGTCTGCCGTTGGGCGATGAGTATCAGGAACAGCTGGAATCCAACTTTGCGGATATGGCCAACATCGGCGGTCGTCCGGGTGGTGCTATCACTGCGGGCTGCTTCCTGGCGCGCTTCACCCGTAAGTACAACTGGGCGCACCTCGATATCGCGGGCACCGCATGGCGCTCCGGTAAAGCCAAAGGCGCGACCGGTCGTCCTGTCGCTCTGCTGTCACAGTTCCTGCTCAACCGCGCCGGGTTTAATGGCGAAGAGTAAACTAATCGTATGCCCGACCGGCGCATTGCCGTCGGGCACTACGTTTAAATTCACCACAAGAAGCCCCATATATGAAGAATGCAACGTTCTACCTTCTGGACAATGATACCCATCAGGATGGTCTCAGCGCCGTTGAACAACTGGTGTGTGAAATTGCCGCAGAACGTTGGCGAAATGGAAAACGTGTACTGATTGCCTGCGAAGATGAACAGCAGGCTATTCGCCTCGACGAAGCGCTGTGGGCAAGACCGCCCGAGAGTTTTGTCCCGCACAATTTATCGGGTGAAGGACCACGCGGCGGCGCGCCGGTGGAAATAGCCTGGCCGCAAAAACGCAACAGCAGCGCACGCGATATCTTGATTAGCTTGCGTACGGGCTTTGCAGATTTTGCCACCGCTTTCACAGAAGTGGTAGACTTTGTCCCTCACGAAGATTCTCTGAAACAACTGGCGCGCGAACGCTACAAAGCGTACCGCCTGGCTGGTTTTAACCTGAATACGGCAACCTGGAAATAATGGAAAAGACATACAACCCACGAGATATCGAACAGCCGCTTTACGAGCACTGGGAAGAGCAGGGCTATTTCAAGCCTAACGGCGATGAAAGCAAAGAGTCCTTCTGCATCATGATCCCGCCGCCGAACGTCACCGGCAGTTTGCATATGGGTCATGCTTTCCAGCAAACCATCATGGACACCATGATCCGCTACCAGCGCATGCAGGGGAAAAATACCCTGTGGCAGGCAGGTACTGACCACGCGGGTATTGCGACCCAGATGGTGGTGGAGCGTAAAATTGCCGCTGAAGAAGGTAAAACCCGCCACGACTACGGTCGCGACGCCTTTATCGACAAAATTTGGCAGTGGAAAGCAGAATCTGGCGGCACCATTACCCGTCAGATGCGTCGTCTCGGCAACTCCGTGGACTGGGAGCGCGAGCGCTTCACCATGGACGAAGGCCTTTCCAATGCCGTGAAAGAAGTGTTCGTCCGTCTGTACAAAGAAGATCTGATTTACCGTGGCAAGCGCCTGGTAAACTGGGATCCAAAACTGCGCACGGCAATTTCCGATCTGGAAGTGGAAAACCGCGAGTCGAAAGGCTCGATGTGGCACATCCGCTATCCGCTGGCCGATGGCGCAAAAACCGCAGACGGTAAAGATTACCTGGTCGTGGCGACGACCCGTCCGGAAACCCTGCTGGGCGATACCGGCGTGGCTGTTAACCCGGAAGATCCGCGCTACAAAGATCTGATTGGCAAGTTCGTCATGCTGCCGCTGGTGAATCGTCGCATCCCGATTCTGGGCGACGAACACGCTGATATGGAAAAAGGCACCGGCTGTGTGAAAATCACCCCGGCGCACGACTTCAACGACTATGAAGTTGGCCGTCGTCACGCCCTGCCGATGATCAACATTTTTACCTTTGACGGTGACGTCCGCGAAAGCGCAGAAGTGTACGACACCAAAGGCGAAGAATCTGACGTTTACCCAAGCGATATTCCGGCGGAATTCCAGAAGCTGGAACGTTTTGCCGCGCGTAAAGCGGTGGTTGCCGCCATCGACGCGCTTGGCCTGCTGGAAGACGTTAAGCCACACGATCTGACCGTTCCTTACGGCGACCGTGGCGGCGTGGTTATCGAACCGATGCTGACCGACCAGTGGTACGTACGCGCTGACGTGCTGGCAAAACCTGCGGTTGAAGCGGTTGAAAACGGCGACATTCAGTTCGTGCCGAAGCAGTACGAAAACATGTACTTCTCCTGGATGCGCGATATTCAGGACTGGTGTATTTCTCGTCAGCTATGGTGGGGTCACCGTATCCCTGCGTGGTACGACAACGACGGCAACGTGTTTGTCGGCCGCACCGAAGAAGAAGTGCGTCAGGAAAATAACCTCAGTGCAGACGTTGCGCTGCGTCAGGATGACGACGTTCTCGATACCTGGTTCTCTTCCGCATTGTGGACCTTCTCTACGCTCGGCTGGCCAGAGAACACCGACGCGCTGCGTCAGTTCCACCCAACCAGCGTAATGGTGTCCGGCTTCGACATTATCTTCTTCTGGATCGCCCGCATGATCATGATGACCATGCACTTCATCAAAGATGAAAACGGCAAACCTCAGGTTCCGTTTAAAACCGTCTACATGACCGGTTTGATTCGTGACGATGAAGGTCAGAAAATGTCCAAATCCAAGGGCAACGTTATCGACCCGCTGGATATGGTTGACGGTATCTCTCTGCAAGATCTGCTCGAGAAACGTACCGGCAACATGATGCAGCCGCAGCTGGCGGAAAAAATCGCTAAGCGTACCGAGAAGCAATTCCCGGACGGCATCGAGCCGCACGGCACCGACGCCCTGCGCTTCACCCTGGCGGCGCTGGCTTCTACTGGTCGCGACATCAACTGGGACATGAAACGTCTGGAAGGCTACCGCAACTTCTGTAACAAACTGTGGAACGCCAGCCGCTTTGTGCTGATGAACACCGAAGATCAGGATTGCGGCTTCAACGGCGGTGAAATGACACTGTCGCTGGCGGATCGCTGGATCCTCGCGGAATTCAACCAGACCATCAAAGCATACCGTGAAGCGCTGGACACTTATCGCTTTGATATCGCGGCAGGTATCCTGTACGAATTCACCTGGAACCAGTTCTGTGACTGGTATCTGGAGCTGACCAAGCCGGTGATGAACGGCGGCAATGAAGCGGAACTGCGCGGAACGCGCAACACGCTAATCACCGTTCTGGAAGGTTTACTGCGCCTGGCGCATCCGATCATTCCATTCATTACCGAAACCATCTGGCAGCGCGTGAAGGTTATCAAAGGCATTACTGCCGATACCATCATGCTCCAGCCGTTCCCGGAGTTTGATGCCGCGCAGGTGGATGAAGCTGCAGCTTCCGATACCGAATGGCTGAAACAAGCGATCGTTGCCGTGCGTAATATTCGTGCGGAAATGAACATCTCCCCGGGCAAACCGCTGGAACTCCTGCTGCGCGGTTGCAGTGATGCGGCGGTTCGTCGTGTTAATGAGAACAGCAGCTTCCTGCAGAACATGGCGCGTCTGGAAAGCATTACCGTGCTGCCAGCCAATGAAAAAGGTCCGGTTTCCGTGACCAAAATCATCGATGGCGCCGAGCTGCTGATCCCAATGGCAGGTCTTATCGACAAGGACACTGAGCTGGCGCGTCTGGCGAAAGAAGTGACCAAAGTCGAGATCGAAATTGGCAAAATCGAAAGCAAACTGTCTAACGAAGGTTTCGTGGCACGTGCACCAGAAGCGGTTATCGCGAAAGAGCGCGAACGCCTGGTAGCTTTCGCTGATGCAAAAGCGAAACTGATCGAACAGCAAGCGGTTATCGCTGCGCTGTAAGGCCTTAACCCCTTACCTGTTCGCAGGTAAGGGGACTCCTCCCTGAAATATCCTCGCTTGCACTCCCTTTTCTGCGATGCTATTAACTGCAACTGTGTGTCAATTTTTGTCATGAGCCATGCTATGAGCGTAATTACCCCGACCGCCGCGACAACGATGCGTCGGATAACAGAGCTGGATAATTCCGGCATCGCCACCGTCATTCGTGCGGTATCGGCTGAATATGGTCTAACGGCCGATAAAGGCTACACCGTCGCTGACCCGAATCTGGATGAGTTGTATCAACTCTACAGTCAGCCAGGCCATGCCTACTGGGTCATCGAGCAAAACGGTCATGTCGTCGGCGGAGGCGGTGTGGCACCGCTGAGCTGCAGCGAAGCCGACATCTGCGAACTGCAAAAAATGTACTTTCTGCCGTCCGTGCGCGGCCAAGGGCTGGCGAAAAAGCTGGCGTTGGTGGCACTCGATCACGCTCGCGCGCAGGGTTTTAAGCGCTGTTATCTCGAAACCACCGCGTTCCTCAAAGACGCGATTGGGTTGTACGAACACCTCGGCTTTGAGCACATCTCAGAACCTCTCGGCTGTACCGGACACGTCGACTGCGAAGTCAGAATGCTGAAAAATCTGTAAATTCCTTTCCCGCCCTCTTCTGTTAAGCGGCTGTAAACTGAATGCTCTACACTCTCAGTTCACACCAAAACGGGGGAAAGACGATGTCGAAGATAAAAAGCTACGCCGCACCGCAGGCAGGTGCAGAACTTGAGCTGTACGAATATGATGCGGGCGAGCTGAAAGCAGAAGACGTCGAAGTACAGGTCGATTATTGCGGCATCTGCCACTCAGACCTGTCGATGATCGACAACGAATGGGGTTTCTCAAGCTATCCGCTCGTCGCCGGACACGAAGTCATTGGTCGCGTGGTCGCACTGGGGACGGCTGCCCAGGACAAAGGGCTTAAAATCGGTCAGCGTGTCGGTATCGGCTGGACTGCACGTAGCTGCGGACATTGTGATGCCTGTATCAGCGGCAATCAGATCAACTGTCTGGAAGGTGCTGTCCCGACAATCCTGAACAAAGGCGGTTTCGCCGACAAACTGCGCGCCGACTGGCAATGGGTTATTCCACTGCCGGACAGCATTGATATCGAATCCGCGGGCCCGCTGCTGTGCGGCGGTATCACCGTCTTCAAACCTCTTCTGATGCATCACGTCACTGCCACCAGCCGCGTCGGCGTTATCGGTATTGGTGGTCTGGGGCACATCGCCATCAAGCTGCTGCACGCCATGGGCTGCGAAGTCACCGCGTTCAGCTCTAACCCGGCAAAAGAGCAAGAAGTGCTGGCGATGGGTGCTGACAAAGTGGTTAACAGCCGGGATCCGGAATTGTTAAAAGCGTTGGCCGGTCAGTTTGATCTGATCATCAACACCGTTAACGTCGATCTCGACTGGCAGCCGTACTTTGAAGCGCTGGCCTATGGCGGTAATTTCCACACCGTCGGGGCAGTTCTGAAGCCACTGCCTGTGCCTGCGTTCACCCTGATTGGCGGCGACCGTAGCGTGTCCGGTTCTGCGACCGGTACGCCTTACGAATTGCGCAAGCTGATGAAATTCGCTGGCCGCACGAAGGTTGCGCCAACGACCGAACTGTATCCGATGTCTAAAATCAATGAAGCTATTCAGCACGTTCGTGACGGCAAAGCCCGTTATCGTGTCGTGCTGAAAGCGGATTTCTGATTTAACCCGCTCAGAAATACGGTGCGAGCGAATGTCCGCACCCAACCCTCTCCCACGGGAGAGGGTGCACGTACAGGTGCTACCGTTTTGCTTTGGCCACTGCCGCAAACACCTCTGCAACGGCCACTGCCCCAGGATCCATTACACCCTCCAGGTTCTCTTTATTCACATACGACGAACGCCCTGCTCCCGCTTTTTGCATGCCAGCCGTAGCGTCTGCGCCTTTTTTCGCTGCCTGGGCAGCCGCCTGAATATCGCCGTTTTGCAGCGCCGCCAGTGCAGGCTGTAGCGCGTCGATCAAGGTACGATCGCCAAGATCCGCTCCGCCGTAATGCTTCATTTGCGCAAGCCCGCTCAGCATTGCCTCCGGCAATGATTTTCCGTCATGTCGTTTCTGTCCGGCCGCTGTAAAGAAGATCGACATCAGGACGCCACTCGACCCGCCCATGACCGTCGCCAGCCGTTCGCCGATCAGCAACAACAGCTTAGAAAGATCGTTCAGCGGAAGCTGTTTTTGCTCCAGAAGCTGTGCAATTTCCCGCGCGCCTTGCGCAAAAGTCGACCCGGTATCGCCGTCACCCACTTTGGCGTCCAGCGCATTTAAACGGTTCTCCAGAGCGAGCAACGTTTGCGTCGCCGCTGCCACTCGCGCTGCGACCTCTTCGTTCCCGGAAGGCGTAAATTCAACACGATCCTGAATCGCAGTGTGCGAAAGCGTGCGTAATGGCGCGAATGCTACCGGCTTTTGCCAGCCGATAGTTTCGACGGGGGCATTAATGGCTTTCTCAAAAGTATCATTAAGCTGTAACAGTGACAGCGAAAAGCCTTTCATATCCAGCGAGCTTACCAGCGGCGCAGGGCCAATCAGATACGCAATATTTTCTTTCAGCGCAGAGTCCGCCAGTTCTTTCGTGAGTAGCGCCATCTCCAACGCCGATACACCGCCGAGATTGTTAATCAGCACCGCAAATTTGCCTTCGCCGGCCGTCTCTTTTAACGGCTTCACCAGGGTGTCGATAATCTCTTTGCTGTTGTGCGTATCAACCACCGACGCGCCCGGCTCGCCGTGAATGCCCAACCCGAGTTCGACATGCCCATCCTTGATACGCCCTTCTTCATCGTCGCTGCCCGGCAGGTTGCACGTTTGCATCGCCACGCCCAGGCTCCAGATATTGTCACAGGCCTGCTGCGCAATATCCCGCACGTCAGCCAGCGATTTCCCCTGTTCGGCTGCATATCCGGCAATTTTGTGCACCAGCGCCGTCCCCGCAATGCCACGCGGCTGTTTGTTATCCGGCAGGGCGATGTCATCAGCAACAATCACCATCTCAACCTTCAGCCCATAGCGTTTGGCCTTTTCCGCCGCGAGGCCAAAGTTAAGCCGATCGCCGGTATAATTTTTGACGATTAACAGGCAACCGCGATCGCCCGTTACCGCCACAATTGCGTTTAACACCGCATCTACACTCGGTGAGGCAAACAGATCGCCACAGACGGCTGCGGTCAACATCCCTCTGCCGACAAATCCGGCATGAGCGGGTTCATGCCCCGAGCCACCACCGGAAATCACCGCTACGCGGCTTTTATCCCAGTCGCTACGCGCAACCACCCGGATGGCCGGATCGATGTCGAGTTTGACGAGATTCCCGTGCGGCGCGGAAATCAGTATGCCTTCAATGGCGTCGTTGACCAGCTGTTTGCGGTCATTAAAAAAGAATCTGGACATAGCTTCCCAAAATTTTGTGAACCGTATGCAAAAGCATAGTCCGCACTGGATAATGCGCCGCAAAGTCAGGAATTTACTGAGTCACATTGCCGTCAGGTTGCCTATACTCGACGCAGGACAAAAAGAGGACGCGCACCATGAGTACACCACTGCTGATTGCCCGAACGCTGGAGAAAGAGCTGTTCCTGCTGCCCGGTATGGCGAACCGTCACGGGCTGATTACTGGTGCGACGGGGACAGGAAAAACCGTCACCCTACAAAAGCTGGCGGAGTCTTTTTCTGAAATTGGCGTCCCGGTATTTATGGCCGACGTGAAAGGGGATTTGACCGGGATTGCGCAGCCGGGCACCGCGTCTGAAAAACTGCTCGACCGACTCAAAAATATCGGCGTAACCGACTGGCAACCGCAAGGTAATCCGCTGGTGGTGTGGGATATTTTCGGTGAGAAGGGCCATCCGGTGCGCGCGACCGTATCCGACGTCGGCCCTTTACTGCTGGCGCGGCTCCTCAATTTGAACGATGTGCAATCCGGGGTGCTGAATATCATCTTTCGTATCGCGGACGATCAGGGCTTGCTGCTTCTCGATTTCAAAGATCTCCGCGCCATTACGCAGTATATCGGGGATAACGCAAAATCCTTCCAGAATCAGTACGGCAACATTAGCAGCGCCTCGGTAGGCGCCATTCAGCGTGGACTACTGACTCTGGAACAGCAAGGCGCCGAACATTTCTTTGGCGAACCGATGCTGGATATCAAAGACTGGATGCGCACCGATAGCAACGGCAAAGGCATCATCAACATCCTCAGTGCCGAAAAGCTCTACCAGATGCCTAAACTGTATGCCGCTAGCCTGCTGTGGATGCTCTCAGAGCTTTATGAACAGCTACCGGAAGCGGGCGATCTCGATAAACCCAAGCTGGTGTTTTTCTTTGACGAAGCGCATCTGCTGTTTAGCGATGCCCCGCAGGTCTTGCTGGATAAAATCGAACAGGTGATCCGCCTGATTCGCTCTAAAGGCGTGGGGGTGTATTTCGTTTCGCAAAACCCTTCTGATATCCCCGACAACGTTCTGGGGCAGTTGGGCAACCGCGTGCAGCACGCGCTCCGCGCCTTCACACCGAAGGATCAGAAAGCCGTAAAAGCTGCCGCGCAGACCATGCGCGCCAATCCGGCGTTTGATACTGAGCAAGCCATTCAGGCGCTCGGGACGGGTGAAGCGCTGATTTCATTCCTGGATGCGAAAGGCAGCCCGTCAATCGTCGAGCGCGCAATGGTTATTGCGCCATTCTCCCGTATGGGGCCCGTGACGGAGGATGAGCGAAACGGACTGATAAATCATTCGCCGGTGTACGGAAAATACGAGGACGACATCGACAGAGAATCCGCCTTCGAAATGCTGCAAAAAGGGGTTCAGGCCGCGACAGATCAGCAAAATACGCCTGCGACAAAAGGCGAGTCGGTTGCGGTGGATGACGGAATACTCGGCGGGCTGAAAGACATTCTCTTCGGCAGCACCGGTCCGCGCGGCGGCAAGCGCGATGGCGTCGTGCAGACCATGGCGAAAAGCGCGGCGCGTCAGGTGACAAATCAAATTGTCCGCGGGATGCTGGGTAGCCTACTCGGTGGCCGACGACGTTAGCGGGGAAACCCAGGGCTTACCAATCGCAGAACCCTGTACACCGTGCGCATTCAAGTAGCGGTCGAGCTCAACCATCCCTGTCCAGCGGTTCTCGCACCAAAGTGGCGCAAGCAGTTCCGGGCGACGGGCGCTGGCGGAGACACGGTGATAAATCACGTCTGGCGGCGTATGACGAATCATCTCGCCCGCCGTAACAGTATATTCATCCAGCTCAATACCGTTTAATCGCCCCGCTTCCCAGGACTTCGCCATTATACTGCCTTTGACGATATGAAGCGGATGAAGTTTGATGCCATCAACGCCGGTCTCAATCACCTTTTCCAGCGTTTCCAGGCCATGCTGCTGCTTTTCTCCCGGTAAACCGACAATCAGGTGCGAACACACTTTGAGTCCGCGCTCGCGGGCAAGCCGCGTAGTGCGTTGGTAGCAGGCGAAATCGTGGCCGCGATTAATACGGTGCAAGGTTTTGTCATGTGCGGTTTGCAGTCCCAGCTCAAGCCAGATTTCGTAACCCAACTCTTTATATTCGCTCAGCAGATCCAGCACGGCTTCTGGCACGCAGTCCGGACGTGTCCCAACGCATAACCCGACAATATTTGCCTGACTGACGGCCTGCTGATACATCGAGCGCAACACTTGTACTTCTGCCCAGGTGCTGGTGTAAGCCTGGAAATAAGCCAGATATTGTTTAGCGCGGTTAACGAGACGGGCCTGATGGGCGAGCTGCTCTGCAATAGAGTGATGCTGCTGCGTCTCGTCGGCAAAAGAGGCCACATTACAGAAAGTACAACCGCCACGCCCAATGGTGCCATCGCGATTGGGGCAGCTAAAACCCCCGTGTAGCGTGAGCTTATGAACCTTTTCACCGTAGCGACGTGAAAGATCCCCACCAAACATATTGACTAATTTCTGTAACTGCATAATCTGATAGACCGCCCCGAACAAAGGGGATAAGCCTGCCATTTTTAGCTTCAGTCGGCGATGACCTGGATCAATCGCTCTGGATCGCTATTATTCATTTGAATAAAAACCCACTATTATTGCAATTTCATTCAGCATTCTGGCAATTACTTTTGCTTATGCTCAGGCCGATTTTTTTACTTATAGCGCCAGAGCTGAAAAACAGTGTGATTATGCGGGTTGTTCAGCAGCGCCAGTGTAATATCCTGCAATTATTCTGGTATTCAGCATGCCGCATTGATAATACCGCTTTCAGATAGTGAGTCAGATCACACTCCCTTATTGCTTCCCCTGCGATAAGTTCGTTAAAAATACGGAAAATAATGTTTAAATTCAAAGCATTAACCCCTCATTAGCACAATTTTGTATAAATAAGATTGCCATTTGACCTATGTATCAAATACCGATAACTTGGAAATCCGCTGGAAGCTTTCTGGATGAGCAGCCTGCTCATCATATTTATGCAGTAATTGAGATTCCCTCTGAAGCAAGTCCTCAAACTTGTTTGACCTGTGCGAAAAGGATATTAAGAGGGCGAATGCGAGGTACGCGTATGACACGCAAACCCCGTCGCCGCGCTCTTTCTGTGCCTGTGCGCCACGTCCAGATGGGAAGCCCGAAGAGCCTGGGGAGGTTCACTGATATGTTGTACGATAAATCCCTTGAGAAGGATAACTGTGGTTTCGGCCTGATCGCCCACATAGAAGGCGAACCTAGCCACAAGGTAGTGCGTACCGCAATACACGCACTGGCCCGCATGCAGCACCGAGGTGCTATCCTCGCGGATGGTAAAACCGGCGACGGTTGCGGTCTGCTGCTGCAAAAACCGGATCGTTTCTTCCGCATTGTTGCAGAAGAGCGCGGCTGGCGTTTAGCCAAAAACTACGCTGTCGGCATGCTGTTCCTGAATCAGGATCCTGAAAAAGCTGCCGCATCACGCCGCATCGTCGAAGAAGAACTTCAACGCGAAACCCTGTCTATTGTCGGCTGGCGCAATGTGCCAACCAACGAAGGGGTACTCGGTGAAATCGCCCTCTCCTCGCTGCCTCGTATTGAACAAATTTTTGTGAATGCGCCTGCGGGCTGGCGTCCGCGTGATATGGAACGCCGCCTGTTCATTGCCCGTCGCCGCATTGAAAAACGTTTGCTGGACGATAAAGAGTTCTACGTGTGTAGCCTCTCAAATCTGGTGAACATTTATAAAGGTCTGTGTATGCCAACGGACCTGCCGCGCTTTTATCTGGACCTCGCGGACCTGCGTCTGGAATCGGCCATTTGCCTCTTCCACCAGCGCTTCTCCACGAACACCGTACCGCGCTGGCCGCTGGCTCAGCCTTTCCGCTACCTGGCGCACAACGGTGAGATCAATACCATCACCGGTAACCGCCAGTGGGCGCGTGCACGTACTTATAAATTCCAGACCCCGTTGATCCCCGATCTTCATGATGCCGCACCGTTCGTGAATGAAACCGGCTCGGATTCCAGCTCCATGGATAACATGCTGGAACTGCTGCTGGCTGGCGGGATGGATATCGTGCGTGCGATGCGTCTGCTTGTTCCGCCTGCCTGGCAAAGCAACCCGAATATGGATCCTGAGCTGCGCGCGTTCTTCGACTTTAACTCCATGCACATGGAGCCGTGGGACGGCCCGGCGGGCATCGTGATGTCCGATGGACGATACGCGGCCTGTAACCTGGACCGTAACGGTCTGCGCCCGGCGCGCTATGTCATCACCAAAGATAAGCTGATCACCTGCGCATCTGAAGTGGGTATCTGGGATTACCAGCCTGACGAAGTGCTCGAAAAAGGCCGCGTCGGCCCGGGTGAGCTGATGGTGATCGACACCCGCAGCGGCCGCATTCTGCACTCGGCTGAAACCGATGACGATCTGAAAAGCCGTCATCCGTACAAAGAGTGGATGGAGAAGAACGTCCGCCGTCTGGTGCCGTTCGAAGATCTGCAGGACGAAGAAGTCGGCAGCCGCGAGCTGGATGACGACACGCTTGCCAGCTTCCAGAAACAGTTTAACTACAACGCCGAAGAGTTGGATTCTATTATCCGCGTGCTCGGTGAGAACGGTCAGGAAGCCGTCGGTTCAATGGGTGACGATACCCCGTTTGCCGTGCTTTCGAGCCAGCCACGCATCATTTACGACTACTTCCGTCAGCAGTTTGCGCAGGTCACTAACCCGCCAATCGATCCGCTGCGTGAAGCGCATGTGATGTCATTGGCGACCAGCATCGGCCGCGAGATGAACGTCTTCTGTGAAGCCGAAGGCCAGGCGCACCGCCTGAGCTTTAAGTCGCCGATCCTGCTGTACTCCGATTTCAAACAGCTCACCACCATGACAGAGGAGCATTACCGCGCCGACACGCTCGATATTACGTTCGACGTGACCGAAACGAGCCTCGAAGAGACGGTGAAAGCGCTGTGTGATAAAGCCGAGCAGATGGTGCGTGATGGCACAGTTCTGCTGGTGCTGTCTGACCGTAACATCGCTAAGAACCGCTTGCCGGTTCCTGCACCGATGGCAGTGGGCGCGATCCAGACCCGTCTGGTGGATAAGAGCCTGCGCTGCGACGCCAACATCATCGTTGAAACCGCAAGCAGCCGCGACCCGCACCACTTCGCCGTGCTGCTGGGCTTTGGTGCCACCGCCATCTATCCATACCTCGCCTACGAAACGCTGGCGAAACTGGTTGATGGGCGCGTCATCGAAAAAAATTACCGCACTGTGATGCTGAACTACCGTAACGGCATCAACAAAGGCCTGTACAAAATCATGTCCAAAATGGGCATCTCGACCATCGCTTCTTACCGTTGCTCCAAGCTGTTCGAAGCAGTCGGTTTGCACGATGACGTCGCCGATCTCTGTTTCCAGGGCGTGATTAGCCGTATCGGCGGAGCCGGATTCTCTGACTTCCAGCAGGATCTGCTTAACCTGTCGAAACGGGCCTGGCTGGCGCGTAAACCGCTGGATCAGGGTGGCTTACTGAAATACGTTCACGGTGGCGAATACCACGCCTACAACCCGGACGTGGTCCGCACGCTGCAACAGGCCGTTCAGAGTGGTGAATACAGCGATTATCAGCAGTATTCGAAGCTGGTGAACGAACGTCCGGCGGCGACCCTGCGCGATTTGCTGGCGGTCACGCCTGACGGCAAAACGGTCAATATTGATGACGTAGAGCCCGCGAGCGAACTGTACAAACGCTTTGATACTGCGGCCATGTCCATCGGCGCACTGAGCCCTGAGGCACACGAAGCGCTGGCTGAAGCTATGAACAGCATCGGCGGCAACTCGAACTCCGGCGAAGGCGGCGAAGATCCTGCGCGCTACGGCACCAACAAAGTGTCGCGTATCAAGCAGGTGGCTTCCGGTCGCTTCGGCGTCACACCGGCGTATCTGGTTAACGCCGATGTCATTCAGATTAAAGTCGCTCAGGGTGCGAAACCGGGCGAAGGTGGTCAGTTGCCAGGCGATAAAGTGACGCCTTACATCGCCAAACTGCGCTACTCAGTGCCGGGCGTGACGCTGATCTCCCCGCCGCCGCATCACGATATCTACTCTATCGAAGATTTGGCGCAGCTGATTTTCGACCTGAAACAGGTCAACCCGAAAGCGCTGATCTCCGTGAAGCTGGTTTCTGAACCGGGCGTGGGCACCATTGCGACTGGTGTGGCAAAAGCCTATGCGGATCTGATTACCATCGCGGGCTACGACGGCGGTACGGGTGCAAGCCCACTCTCCTCCGTGAAATACGCGGGTTGTCCGTGGGAGCTGGGTCTGGTTGAAACGCAACAGGCGCTGGTGGCCAACGGTCTGCGCCACAAGATCCGTCTGCAGGTGGACGGCGGTCTGAAAACCGGCCTCGACATCATTAAAGCCGCTATTCTCGGTGCGGAAAGCTTCGGCTTCGGCACCGGCCCAATGGTTGCGCTGGGTTGTAAATACCTGCGTATTTGCCACCTGAACAACTGCGCAACGGGCGTGGCAACTCAGGACGAAAAACTGCGTAAGAACCATTACCACGGTTTGCCGTTCAAAGTGACCAACTACTTTGAATTCATCGCCCGCGAAACCCGCGAGCTGATGGCGCAGCTGGGCGTGACGCGCCTGGTGGATTTGATTGGCCGTACCGACCTGCTGAAAGAGCTGGAAGGTTTCACCGCCAAACAGCAGAAGCTGGAGCTGTCTAAGTTTCTGGAAACGGCCCAGCCGCACCCTGGCAAAGCCGTTTACTGGACCGAGACCAACCCACCGTTTGATAACGGCGTGCTGAATGCCCAGCTGTTGCAGCAGGCGAAACCATTTGTCGATGACAAACAGAGCAAAACGTTCTGGTTTGATATTCGCAACACTGACCGTTCTGTTGGCGCGACGCTTTCTGGTTATATCGCGCAAACCCATGGCGATCAGGGCCTGGCAGCCGATCCGATTATCGCGCACTTCAGCGGTACTGCAGGTCAGAGCTTCGGCGTCTGGAATGCGGGCGGCGTTGAGCTGTATCTGACTGGCGATGCCAACGACTACGTCGGTAAAGGCATGGCGGGCGGATTGCTGGCGGTGCGTCCTCCGGTCGGTTCTGCGTTCCGCAGTCACGAAGCCAGCATTATCGGCAATACCTGTCTGTACGGCGCGACCGGTGGTCGTCTGTTTGCAGCGGGTCGCGCAGGTGAACGTTTCGCGGTGCGTAACTCGGGTGCCATCACTGTTGTGGAAGGCATCGGCGATAACGGCTGTGAATACATGACCGGCGGGATTGTCTGCGTGTTGGGCAAAACCGGCGTGAACTTCGGCGCAGGCATGACAGGCGGTTTCGCCTACGTTCTGGATGAAGACGGTGAGTTCCGCAAACGCGTGAACCCAGAGCTGGTGGAAGTGCTGGACGTTGAAACGCTGGCCATCCACGAAGAACATCTGCGCGGTTTGATTACCGAACATGTGCAGCATACCGGTTCTTCGCGCGGCGAAGAGATCCTGGCGAACTGGCCAGCATTCTCAGCGAAATTTGCGCTGGTTAAACCAAAGTCCAGCGATGTTAAAGCACTGTTGGGTCACCGTAGTCGTAGCGCAGCAGAGCTGCGTGTGCAGGCGCAGTAAGGGGTAGCAATGAGTCAGAACGTATACCAGTTTATCGATCTGCAGCGCGTTGATCCGCCGAAGAAACCGCTAAAGATCCGCAAAATTGAATTTGTAGAAATTTATGAGCCGTTTTCAGAAGGCCAGGCCAAGGCACAGGCAGATCGCTGCCTGTCCTGTGGCAACCCTTACTGTGAATGGAAATGCCCGGTACACAACTACATCCCGAACTGGCTGAAGCTGGCTAATGAAGGGCGTATTTTCGAAGCTGCTGAGCTGTCTCACCAGACCAACACCCTGCCGGAAGTGTGTGGACGCGTGTGCCCACAGGACCGTCTGTGCGAAGGTTCCTGTACGCTGAACGACGAGTTTGGCGCAGTGACCATCGGCAACATCGAGCGCTATATCAACGATAAAGCCTTCGAGATGGGCTGGCGTCCGGACATGACAGGCGTGCGTCAGACCGACAAACGCGTCGCCATTATCGGCGCGGGTCCGGCTGGCCTGGCCTGTGCTGACGTGCTGACGCGCAACGGCGTCAAAGCTGTCGTGTTTGACCGTCACCCGGAAATCGGCGGCCTGCTGACCTTCGGTATTCCAGCCTTCAAGCTGGAAAAAGAGGTCATGACCCGTCGTCGTGAAATTTTCACCGACATGGGCATTGAGTTCAAACTGAACGTCGAAGTGGGTCGTGATATCCAGATCGACGATCTGCTGAAGGATTACGATGCCGTATTCCTCGGCGTCGGGACCTATCAGTCGATGCGCGGCGGTCTGGAAAACGAAGACGCTCCGGGCGTGTTTGACGCCCTGCCGTTCCTGATTGCCAACACCAAGCAGATGATGGGCTTTGGCGAAACCACGGCTGAGCCGTACGTTAGCATGGAAGGTAAACGCGTTGTCGTGCTTGGCGGCGGTGATACCGCAATGGACTGCGTGCGTACCTCAATTCGTCAGGATGCCACGCACGTGATTTGTGCGTATCGTCGTGACGAAGAGAACATGCCAGGTTCTAAACGCGAAGTGAAAAACGCGCGTGAAGAGGGCGTGGAGTTCCAGTTCAACGTCCAGCCATTGGGAGTGGAGGTGAATGCGAACGGTAAAGTGAGCGGCGTGAAAATGGCGCGTACCGAAATGGGTCAACCAGACGCGAAGGGCCGCCGTCGTGCGGAAATCGTGGCGGGTTCAGAGCATGTGGTTCCGGCTGATGCGGTGGTGATGGCGTTTGGTTTCCGTCCTCACAGCATGGAGTGGCTGGCAAAACACAGCGTAGAGCTGGACTCGCAGGGCCGTGTGATTGCGCCGGAAGGCAACGAAAACGCCTTCCAGACCAGCAACCCGAAAATCTTCGCCGGTGGCGATATCGTTCGCGGTTCAGACCTGGTGGTAACAGCGATTGCTGAAGGCCGCAAAGCGGCTGAAGGGATCATGAACTACCTGGAAGTGTAAAAACGAAGGCCGGATGGGGTTAACCATCCGGCTTTTTTATGCGCTCAGTAAACTGGCGCGAACTTTAATCACCACTTTCTTTATCTCTTCAGATTCCGTCACCACGCAGCCGGGTTTATGCGGCTCACCGGGCATAAAAATCACGTACATTCCCGGTTTTAAATCGATCTGCTGCATGCCATGAATCACGCTGCACAGCTGATAATCATCTTCTGCGTGTTGCTCCTCGCACTGCCGCGCCGAACCTGACACGCCGAACTGAATCCGCTCTTCACCCGCCAACAAAAGCTGGATGTCGATGTAACGCTCGTGCAATTCCGCTTTCTTTTGTTCCGGCAACTGCGTCGCAAATTCCATCACGTTCATAAAGATATCTTCGCCCTGCAATTCGTAGCGACCTGGCGGTTTATCCTGCGGCCAGGCTGCGACACCCAGCATCAACGCGTCTTGCAACACCGGGTGAATACCCGATAAAGACAGCGCCCTCACTTCACCCATCATCATCATTGTTCCCCTTGAATCAGTAATGCCGCGCCCAATAAACCGGCATCGTGCCGGTAATGCGCCGGGCGCACGGCCACGTGATAGACCGGCGGTAGCAGCGCTAACAACTCAACCACTTGAGGCAAATAACCGTCGGCCAGCCCGACGCTGCCGCCCACCACTACTGTCTGGCAGTCGGTGACGGCTTTGAGGTCGGCAATAAGTCGCGCCAGCGTCTGGGCGGACCGCGCGATGATGTCGCGGGCCTGCTGATGCCCGCGTGCCGCATGGCTGAAAATAGTTTTGGCATCCAGCCCAGCCAGATCGCCCTGCGCCATCGCCGCGATGCCACGGCCAGAGGCGATGGCCTCCACGCAACCCCTTCGCCCGCAACCACACACCGGCCCCTGCGGATCGGCAAGCGTGTGGCCCAAATGGCCGGCCAAACCGTCCGATCCCGTTTGCAACACTCCGTTAAGCACCACGCCCCCGCCGACGCCGGTTGAGACGGTAATAAAAACCATCTCGCCGCCTTCCGTTTCCAACGCATGGTATTCCGCCCATGCCGCAGCCTGCGCATCATTTACCGCCATAGCAGGCAGACCGGTGATGTTTTCCAGCGTCTGCACCAGCGGAAAATACAGCAGTCCACCAAGATTAAGGGGGTTAATCGCCAGCAAAATACCGTCGCGAATAATGCCCGTCGAAGCGATGGCAACGCGCGTTGCCTGCTTCATCAGCGGTGTCACCAGCTCCGTTAACGCAGCATACAGCGCATCGGGCGTTTTACTGGCAGGCGTTGGTATCTCGCGTCGTTCGCGGATCTGCAAAGAATCGTCGACCAGCGCGGCGGCGAGTTTGGTCCCGCCGATATCAATAGTCAATGTCGTCATTTCACCGCCTCATGCTCGCTTTTGATGCTGCCTAGAGGAACGGCTCCGCTGAACGGTTTACCGTCAATCGCATCGTGCGTGCGAAGTGCCTCGGGGCGGATCCAGCGCTGCACGCGAGACGGCATATCCAGGCCAATCAGCAGGATGACGACAAAGGTTAAGCCGAACGAGAGTGAACCGAGCGCAGTGCCCAGCTCCAGACGTTGTGCCAGCAGCGCCCCAATCACCGGCGCAATCGCCCCACCCAGTGCGCCGACGTTGTAAGTAAAGCCCAGCCCCGCTGCACGCTGATCGGTATCGAAGTAGCCGCCGATAAGTTTCGGCAGAATTCCGGAAATCCCCTGCCCGAGCATCTGCTGGAAGAAGAGCAGAAAACCGAGAACCCAGATATTGGACCCGCCAATCGCAAAGACCGGAATGATAAGGAGCTGCGAGGCCAGCAGGCTGCAAACGTACGCTTTGCGCGTCCCCAGCCAGTCGCCCAGGAAACCGCCGACACAGCAGCCAACCGCTGCGCCAAAGCCGCTGAAGAACAGCACACGCGCCACCATCGCCGGATCGTAAGCCAGATCCGTTTTCAGATAGGTCGGCAGCAGCGCCTGAATCGGCCACGAATAAAGGAACGCAAACAGCACGACCACCATCAGCGTGACGCCCGTCGGCCAGCGCTTGCCGCTGCTTTGCACCATAAAGCTGATGAACACAAAGGCGCACAGCAGGCCAAGAATCATCACCAGACCGGCATTGTTGAGTTCCCCGGCAAAGCAGAACCACAGCGCCGTTCCCGCGAAGAGCGTCATAGCAATATTGATCACCCGATGTTTGCCACGATAGAGAATATCCACCATCGTGCGCACGGGCGCTTTGCCTTCGTGTTTTGCTTTCCAGTCTTCCGCTTCCGGAATATTTTTACGCAGCCACAGGGCAAAAATGATCGGCAGAATGCCGATAAAGAACAGCGCGCGCCAGCCCCACACGGGAACAACGAGGCTGTAGATCTGCGCCGCGATAACCGCCCCCACAGAGAAGCCGGAGATCAAAAAGCCGCTGGCTTTGTTGCGCAGATGCTTTGGCCAGCTTTCAATCACGTAGGTGGCGCTGGAGCCGTATTCGCCCGCCATGCCCATGCCGATCACCATGCGGGCGATAAACATCGTGATATAGCCTGGCGCAAAACCGCACGCCAGCGTCCCGCACGAAAACAGCACGATACTGGTGATCATCGCCAGTTTGCGTCCGTAGCGATCGCCCATAGCGCCAAGCAGCAGGCCGCCAAACCATCGGGAGATAAAGGCAGCGGATATGAGGCTAGCCGCCTCGACCGTTGTCAGTCCAAATTCCGTTTTAACTTCCGTTAACACCAGCGCTATCAATACAAAATCGAAACCATCCAGCAGATATCCCAACCATGCGGCGGAGAAGGCGCGCCACTGGGGGCGGCTGAGATGGCGGTACCACGGGATGCTTTGGGTAGGAATACGCATTGAATTCTCCCGACGCTCTGTTTTTGTCTGTTTAGCCCAGCGACGGTGCGCCGCCGGGCAACGCACTACGCCTTCTCAACCATCAATTGTTTCGCCAGCGTTTTTAGCTCCGGCAAATACTGTTCAGCCACCGGTGCAAAGGGTTTGCGACACAGCGGGACGGACACCACATCCATGTAATGCAGAACCGTTTTCAGGCCACGGAATACGCCAACTTTTATCAGTAGATCGATAACTTTATTGCACTCACTTTGCAGACGCTGTGCCGTCGCGTTGTCCCCCTCGCGGATCGCTTTAGCGATGGCCTGGTAGCGCCATCCCATGATGTTGTACGTGCTGCCGATACCGCCGTCAGCGCCAGCCAGCAAACCGGAGGCGAAGATCTCGTCGTAACCGTTGTAGAGCACCAGATCCGGATGCGCGCGGCGGATATGTTCCATCTGGAAGAGATCGCCCGACGTTTGCTTCAGCGCGCCAACGCCCGGCAGCGTCACCAGGGTGTTGATCTGATCAAGCGTGAGCTTCACGCCGCTCAGCGCCGGAATGTTGTACACCACCATCGGCAAACCATCCGCCGAATCAATAATTGCACGGTAATGATCGCAATGTTCCTCAAAGCTGAAGGGATAGTAAAACGGTGTGACGGCTGACACAGCGTCAAACCCGAAACGGCTGGCAGACGCCGCTAACTGCTGGCTTTCAGCCGTACTTACGCAGCCGACATGCGCGATTAACGTGATTTTGCCTTTTGCCTCTTCCGCTACGATTTCGAGCACCTGCTCGCGCTCGGAAAGACTTTGTACAAAGGCTTCGCCGGTTGAACCGCCGACGTACAGACCGTCGATTCCCTGCTGAATATTAAACTGCACCAGACGTCGCAAGCTCTCTTTATCAAGTGCCTGCTGAGTGTTGAATGGAGTCAGGAGTGCGGCCATCACGCCACGTAATTGCTTTGCCATAGATACCTCAGTGTTTTTGGTCTGCTTATCGATATACCTTTATACCTGTTATACCAGATCAAATAAGCAGCACTGCATACAGAACGCTTATAATGCGATCTGCTTCACTAAAGGATCGTTATTTCTTCTTTTTGGATCCCTGGCCGAACGCGTGCCAGGTGGCGGAAACACTGTTGAGATGGGATTGTAGCGCCCGATCGGCTTCATCGGGATCGTGTCGGCGGATCGCATCGACAATCGCAATATGCTGGCGATAGCTGACGTTATTGTGTTCGTAGAGTTCGGTGTCGGAGACTTTTGGACGGGCCGCAATCAGCCAATCCAGCAGCGCGACGTGGATCGCCATAAAGATGGGGTTGCCTGGGATTTCCGCCAGCACACGGTGGAAATCGACATCGGAGCGGATAAACAGCGCATTGTCACTGAGTGACTGACTGTTGATTTCCAGCGCTTGTGACAAGCTTTCTACCTGCTCATCCGTGGCATATTCCGCTGCGTAGCGCACCAGACTGGATTCAAAAAACAGCCGTAGCTGCTCGAAGTGGGTAATCCCGCCGGGTTGCGTGAGGAAATCTTTCGCCATGCCGGAGAGTTCACCGATGATGGTGTCGGCAGAAGGCATGGAAACGCGTGCGCGCTCACCATTGTTAATCTGCACCAGCCCTTTGCGTTTTAACGCGGCTAACGCTTCGCGTACGGATGGACGCCCAACGTTGAAGAACTCCATCAGTTCGCGCTCTGACGGGAGCTGTTCGCCCTGCGCAAACTCCTGCCGGCGAATCATTTGCTCCAGTTCTTCTTCCACCATATCGGAGAGTTTTTTACGCGCCAGCGGACGACGGCGCAAACTGCGACCCACGGTTTCGGTTGAATTTTCCGCCTGAAGATCAATTGGTTTCATAAAGACTCGGGTCAGAAGAGTGACAATCAGTGACAACGATTTATCATAACATAGGATTTTTAGCGTAGCGAAAAACCCTGGATAGCAAAACAGGCCCAAGGGGCCTGTTTGATTATTTCACAACACGTAACGCTGGACGGCCACCGCGCGGCGGCGGATCGTCATCCGGATCGTTGTCATTGTCGTGATCGGGCTTATCACCATCGATAACAGACATGACCGTTTCGCTTTCGCTACCGGTAGAACCATCTTCATCGTTGAGGCTGGCGACGTCTTCATCATAAGCCGCTTCCGGCTCAAACATCGTACCCGCACCGTTTTCACGTGCATAGACCGCCAGTACGGCTGCCAGTGGTACAGAAACCTGACGCGGTACACCGCCGAAACGGGCATTGAAGCTCACTTCGTCGTTGGACAGCTCAAGATTTCCGACCGCACGCGGAGCAATGTTCAACACGATTTGCCCGTCGCGCGCGTATTCCATCGGAACTTGCACACCCGGCAACGTCACATCCACCACCAGGTGCGGCGTCAGCTGGTTGTCCAGCAGCCATTCATAGAAGGCGCGCAGCAGATACGGACGGCGTGGAGACAGCTGTGACATTTCCACAATCGTTAACCTCGGCCAAGACGCATTTCGCGTTCCGGTTCTGTCAGGGATGCGAGGAAAGAATCACGCTCAAATACGCGAGTCATATAGCCTTTCAGCTCTTTCGCGCCCGGACCGCTGAATTCTACGCCCAGAGACTGCAGACGCCATAACAGCGGAGCCAGGTAGCAATCGACCAGACTGAACTCATCACTCAGGAAGAATGGTTTCTGACCAAACACCGGGGCGATAGCGAGCAATTCTTCACGCAGTTGCTTACGAGCAGCGTCCGCTTCAGAAGAGGAACCGTTGATGATAACGTTCATCAGCGTGTACCAGTCTTTCTCGATACGCTGCATATACAGGCGGCTTTCGCCACGCGCAACCGGGTAAACCGGCATCAGCGGCGGATGAGGGAAACGCTCATCCAGATATTCCATAATGATGCGGGATTCCCACAGGGTCAGCTCGCGATCCACAAGCGTTGGTACGCTCTGGTTCGGGTTGAGATCGATCAGATCCTGAGGCGGGTTATCCTTTTCCACATGCTCGATCTCAAAACTGACACCCTTCTCGGCCAGCACGATACGAACCTGATGGCTATAAATGTCAGTAGGACCAGAAAACAGCGTCATTACCGAACGTTTGTTGGCAGCGACAGCCATGAAAACCTCCAGGTATATTCAGAATAGTACTGCTACTAGCCACGATGGCTAGCCAGATGATTTGTCACCCATCCCAGAGAACAACCGCATTGTTCATAAAGTGAACAAAAATCGAGGGTTCGCCGACATTTGGGCAGAAAATTGGATGATAGTTTACCAGATTTTGCAGGGTTTGTGGTGAGGGGATTCTGGAAATGCTGAAAAAGAGCTGGGAATCAAATAAATACTGTGGATAACCTGAACATTATCCATAAAAAAAACCCGCCGAAGCGGGTTTTTCGCCAATCCTTCTGCCAAAGCAGAAAAAAGATTAACGTTTGGAGAACTGTGGACGACGACGTGCTTTACGCAGACCCACTTTCTTACGTTCAACCTGACGCGCGTCACGAGTGACGAAGCCAGCTTTACGCAGTTCAGAACGCAGGGATTCGTCGTACTCCATCAGAGCGCGTGTGATACCGTGACGGATCGCACCAGCCTGACCAGAGATACCACCACCTTTAACAGTGATGTACAGATCCAATTTTTCAACCATATCAACCAGTTCCAGCGGCTGGCGAACTACCATGCGGGCAGTTTCGCGACCGAAGTACTGTTCCAGAGAACGCTGGTTGATTACGATTTTACCACTGCCCGGTTTGATGAACACACGAGCGGCGGAGCTTTTGCGGCGACCAGTGCCGTAGTATTGATTTTCAGCCATTGCCTATAATCCCGATTAGATGTCAAGAACTTGCGGTTGCTGTGCCGCGTGGTTGTGCTCGTTGCCCGCGTAAACTTTCAGTTTACGGTACATAGCACGACCCAGCGGGCCCTTTGGCAACATGCCTTTAACCGCGATTTCAATCACACGCTCAGGACGGCGGGCAATCATCTCTTCAAAGGTCGCTTGTTTGATACCACCGATGAAACCGGTGTGATGGTAATAAATTTTGTCTTCGCGCTTGTTGCCGGTTACAGCAACTTTTTCTGCGTTCAGAACGATAATGTAATCACCAGTATCAACGTGCGGAGTGTATTCCGCTTTGTGCTTACCGCGCAGGCGAAGAGCCAGTTCGGAAGCCAGACGACCCAGAGTTTTACCGGTCGCGTCAACAACATACCAGTCGCGTTTTACGGTTTCTGGTTTAGCTGTAAAAGTTTTCATTAAAAGCTTACCCAAATAATAAGTTACACGTTGGTGAACACCCAAACGTTTAGTCAGTTGAGGCTCACACGACATTGTCCAGCAAACCTACCCCTTCGAATAGCCTATGCCGGCACATAGAAAGTTTTGGGAAAAAAACCTTCTCGTAACGTGGGGTCGCAAGATTATAGAGAAGTCAGGGTCAAAGATCGACCCCTAAATGTGATTAGTCGCAAGGTTTTCCGGGAAGCGGTCCGTTTTGGCGAATGCTTTTGCTGACCGCGCCATTCACGCCGCGAAAGGCCGTGCGTTAGGGCATGTGAGAACGCTTCAAATACTCTTCGCTTTGCATCTCCTGCAAGCGTGACAAACAGCGCTGGAATTCAAATTTTAGCCGCTCGCCCTGATAAATTTCATATAACGGCACTTCCGCGCTGACCACCAGCTTGACGTGGCGCTCGTAAAACTCATCCACCAGCGCAATAAAACGGCGGGCTTCACTCTCCATCAGCGGCGTCATCACCGGAACATCCAACAGCATCACGGTGTGGAACAGACGCGAGAGCGCAATGTAATCGTGCTGACTGCGGGCATCCACGCACAGCGTCGCGAACGACACGGCCAGGGTTTGATTTTCGACCCCAAGCGTCTGTAATGGCCGATGATTAATTTCCAGTTCAGGCGATTTATCACGCTTAGCACCCGCGAGCGCCAGCCACAGTTTGTCCATTTGGCTTTGTGTCTGCTCGTTTAAAGGAGAAAGCCAGAGGTGCGCCTGGGTCAGCGTGCGCAGACGATAATCCACACCCGCATCCACATTCATGATGTCGCAGTGTTCTTTAATCGCATCAATTGCAGGCAAGAAACGTGCGCGTTGCAGACCGTTACGATACAGATCGTCTGGCGGAATATTCGATGTCGCTACCAGCGTAATGCCACGCGCGAAAAGGGCTTTCATCAGGCCGCCAAGCAGCATGGCGTCGGTGATATCTGAGACAAAAAACTCATCAAAGCACAGGACGTCGGTTTCCGCTTTAAAACGGTCGGCGACAATCTCCAGCGGATCGGTGTGGCCTTGCAGCGCCGTGAGCTCTTCATGTACGCGCAGCATAAAGCGGTGGAAGTGCAAACGCTGCTTCCGCGTACCCGGCAGGCTTTGATAGAACATATCCATCAGCCAGGTTTTGCCCCGCCCCACTCCGCCCCACATATATAAGCCGCGAACCGGGGGAACCGTCTGTGGCTCTTTTTTCCCTAACAGCCGCCCAAACGCGGCTTTCAGCCCGCTGGTTTGCGCCGTTTCAGTCGGTTCGGTCATCAATTTTTGATAGATAGAATTCAGGCGATTTACCGCGTCACGCTGCACATCATCTGGCTGGTGAGTGCCCCCATCCAGGGCTTGTTGGTAACGCGATGTTGGAGACAGGCTTTGCATAATGTCGTTGTTATTCCTTCAATTAATCCTCGCCAGAATGCTCAACTGGCGAAAAAAAGGCCGTTCTACAGTACGCGATGATACGTCAGGATTCCACTTCTGAAGAAATAGCGGTTATAGTGGCATAATCAGGCACAGGCAGGAGCCGCGCCAATACCCTACGGAACCACAAGACAACGGGAGAAGTTCATGACCTGGGAATATGCGCTAATTGGTTTAGTCGTCGGCATCGCAATCGGTGCTGTAGCCATGCGTTTCGGTAATCGCAAATTGCGTCAGCAGCAGTCGTTACAATACGAACTGGAAAAAAACAAAGCTGAACTGGAAGAGTATCGTGAAGAGCTGGTCAGCCACTTTGCCCGTAGCGCCGAGCTGCTGGACAACATGGCCACCGACTATCGTCAGCTGTATCAACATATGGCAAAAAGCTCCAGCAACCTTCTGCCGGAGATGAGTGCTGAAAGCAACCCGTTCCGCAACCGTCTGGCTGAGTCCGAAGCCAGCAACGATCAGGTGCCAGTACAGATGCCGCGTGATTACTCAGACGGTGCATCCGGCCTGCTGCGCGGTGGCGTAAAACGCGATTAATCGCACATCTGCAATATATTTTACGGGCGCAGCCCTTGCGCCCGTCCTTTCTTTCCCTTCCCAGCTATTATTTAGTCAATTACCTCATTGTTCAGTGGTTTAAAATTCAATAACATCAAACTGTTTTTGGGCCGTTTTTCCCTTTATTCCAGGTTATGAGAGCCAGCATCAATGAAGAAAAAAAACCAGCTGTTAAGCGCGATTGCGTTAAGTGTCGGGTTATCTCTCACGGCGTCATGGCCTGCGGCTGCGGCCCTGCCTTCCCAAGTGCCTGGTGAGGCGGCCATTCCAAGCCTTGCGCCAATGCTTGAAAAAGTGTTGCCTGCGGTGGTCAGCATCAAGGTTGAGGGCACGGCGGCACAGAGCCAACGTATACCAGAAGAGCTAAAAAAATATTTTGGTGAAGAGGGGCCCGATCAGCAAACCCAGCCGTTTGAAGGGCTTGGCTCCGGAGTGGTGATTGATGCGGCGAAAGGCTACGTGTTGACGAACAATCACGTTATCAGCCAGGCCGATAAAATCAGCGTGCAAATGAACGATGGTCGCGAGTTCGATGCCAAACTGATTGGCAGCGACGATCAAAGTGACATCGCGCTACTGCAAATCCAGAATCCCAGCAAGCTGACGCAAATTGTTATCGCGGATTCCGACAAATTGCGCGTCGGAGATTTTGCCGTGGCCGTGGGTAACCCTTTCGGTCTGGGCCAGACGGCAACCTCCGGGATTATCTCTGCGTTGGGTCGTAGCGGTCTAAATCTCGAAGGCCTGGAGAACTTTATCCAGACTGACGCCTCCATTAACCGCGGGAATTCCGGCGGCGCACTGCTAAACCTCAACGGTGAGCTGATTGGTATTAATACCGCGATTCTGGCACCCGGTGGCGGCAGCGTTGGGATCGGCTTTGCGATCCCCAGCAATATGGCCAAAATCCTGTCGCAACAGCTGATTGAATCCGGCGAGGTAAAACGCGGTCTGCTGGGAATTAAAGGCATGGAAATGAGCGCCGACATCGCAAAAGCCTTTAATCTCGACGTGCAGCGCGGGGCGTTTGTCAGTGAAGTTCTGGCGAACTCGGGCTCCGCAAAAGCGGGTGTGAAATCGGGCGATATCATTGTTAGCCTCAACGGTAAGCCGCTAAGCAGCTTCGCTGAATTACGCTCACGTGTTGCCACCACGGAACCTGGGACCAAGGTGAAGCTTGGGTTGCTGCGCGATGGCAAACCGTTGGAAGTCGAAGTTACGCTGGATAAGAGCACCTCATCGTCGGCCGGTGCTGAGCTGATCGCCCCTGCACTACAAGGTGCGGCGCTCAGCGATGGTCAGCTTAAAGACGGTACAAAAGGTATTTCTATCGAGAGCGTCGAAAAGAGCAGTCCCGCCGCGCAGGCAGGCCTGCATCAGGATGACGTGATTATCGGTGTTAACCGCAGCCGTGTTCAGTCGATCGCCGAGATGCGTAAGGTCCTGGAAAGCAAGCCAGCCGTGATTGCGCTGCAAATCATCCGTGGCAACGATACGCTCTACATTCTATTACGCTAAGCATTTGCTCATCCGGACGTCACCGCTGCATGTGATGTCCGGATAAGTCATGCTATGCTGCATCCGTCCCTTAATTAACGACGCCCGCATCATGTTTCTTAAGCTATTTCGTTCAGTTGCTATCGGTTTGGTCGTTGGCGGCCTGTTATTGGCTGCAATGCCCTCTTTACGTCAGTTAAATCAGCTGGCGGCACCGCGTTTCGACAGCACCGATGAGACGCCTGTGAGCTACAATCAGGCGGTTCGCCGTGCTGCGCCTGCTGTGGTTAACGTCTATAACCGCGGCCTCAACAGTTCCGCGCATAATCAACTGGAGATTCGTACTCTCGGCTCCGGCGTGATCATGGATGAGCGCGGCTACATCATTACCAATAAACACGTCATTAACGACGCCGATCAGATTATCGTCGCCCTGCAGGATGGCCGCGTATTTGAAGCCTTACTGGTTGGCTCAGACACGCTGACCGACCTCGCCGTCCTCAAAATCAATGCTACAGGCGGGCTGCCGGTGATTCCGATCAACCGTAAACGCACGCCGCATATCGGCGATGTGGTGATGGCGATTGGTAACCCGTATAACCTTGGGCAAACCATTACCCAGGGGATTATCAGCGCCACCGGTCGTATCGGTTTGAATCCCTCCGGGCGACAAAACTTCCTGCAAACGGACGCCTCCATTAACCACGGTAACTCCGGTGGCGCGCTGGTGAACTCGCTGGGAGAATTAATGGGCATCAATACCCTGTCGTTCGATAAAAGTAACGATGGCGAGACGCCTGAGGGCATCGGTTTTGCAATCCCGTTCCAGCTGGCCAACAAAATTATGGACAAGCTGATTCGCGATGGTCGCGTCATTCGTGGCTATATCGGCATCGGTGGCCGTGAAATTGCGCCAATGCACACTCAGGGCGGTGGCATCGATCAGATTCAGGGTATCGTGGTCAATGAAGTGACACCGGGCGGTCCGGCGGCTAACGCGGGGCTACAGGTGAACGACGTGATTGTTTCGGTCAACGGCACGCCTGCCGTATCCGCACTCGAAACAATGGATCAGGTAGCAGAGATTCGTCCTGGCTCGATTATTCCAGTCGAAGTCATGCGTAATGACAAAAAACTGACGCTCCAGGTGACGATTCAGGAATATCCCGCCACTAACTAAAAGCATAAAAAAACCGGAGCACATGGCTCCGGTTTTTTTATGACTGAGGGTTCGATTACTTGCTGACGAACTCTTCACCCAGAGTGATATCTTTCTTCAACGTGTCCAGCATGCCTTCCATCGCTTGTTGTTCAAACGCGCTCAGCTTGCCGATTGACTGACGTTCTTCGATACCATTTTTGCCCAGCAGCAGCGGCTGTGAGAAGAAGCGAGCGTGCTCGCCATCACCTTCAACATACGCACATTCTACTACGCCTTTCTCGCCTTGCAGCGCACGCACCAGAGACAAACCGAAACGTGCAGCCGCCTGGCCCATAGACAGTGTTGCAGAACCGCCACCCGCTTTCGCTTCGACCACTTCGGTGCCTGCGTTCTGAATACGTTTGGTCAGGTCAGCCACTTCCTGCTCGGAGAAACTCACGCCAGGGATCTGCGACAGCAATGGCAGAATCGTCACGCCAGAGTGACCACCGATAACCGGCACTTCGATATCAGACGGTGATTTGCCTTTCAGTTCTGCAACAAACGTATTGGAACGGATGATGTCCAGCGTGGTTACGCCAAACAGTTTGTTCTTATCGTATACACCGGCTTTCTTCAGCACTTCTGCTGCGATAGCAACTGTGGTGTTGACTGGGTTGGTGATGATACCCACGCACGCTTTCGGGCAGGTTTCAGCAATCTGTTGAACCAGGTTTTTCACGATACCGGCGTTAACGTTGAACAGATCGGAACGATCCATCCCCGGTTTACGCGCGACACCCGCGGAGATCAGCACCACATCTGCGCCTTCAAGCGCTGGACGTGCGTTTTCACCAGAGAAGCCTTTGATTTTCACAGCTGTTGGGATGTGGCTCAAGTCAACTGCCACACCAGGTGTGACCGGAGCAATATCATACAGGGAGAGTTCTGAGCCGGAAGGCAGTTGGGTTTTCAGTAGTAGGGCAAGCGCCTGGCCGATACCACCAGCAGCGCCGAGGACTGCGACTTTCATCCTAAACTCCTTATTATGGTTAACTTAAGTGTCTGTGACTCCGTTGCGGCGACCTTAATTCAGCAGATGAATAAAAACAATTTTCGTAGCTAAAGAATTTGAGGTCGCACTTCTTTCGCCTTCGCCTGAACGCTTACGGGCAATTTTCAGCAACAAAGCAACGAATCAAGAGGGGGTTACCATACACCCTGGCTCGTCATCAAAACAACATCATTTTGATAACATTTAATTTACTTTTAAGGTTATTTGCGCGACGTGACCCAGGCATGTTTTCCGATAACAAAATTTGATAAAATCACTCCCTTTCATAACATTATCTCCCCCTTCATCCCCATCCGATAATTTGCATAAAAATTCATTTACATGCATAATGATGACATTCCATCGTCCTGAACAGGGTGACATATGCGAAGCTCGTCGAAACAAGAAGAATTAGTGAAAGCGTTTAAAGCGCTGCTCAAAGAAGAGAAATTTAGCTCTCAGGGAGAGATTGTCCTGGCCTTACAGGAACAGGGCTTCGAGAATATCAATCAGTCAAAAGTCTCCCGCATGTTAACCAAGTTTGGCGCGGTACGAACTCGCAACGCCAAAATGGAAATGGTTTACTGCCTGCCCGCAGAGTTAGGCGTGCCGACCACGTCAAGTCCCTTGAAGAATCTGGTTTTGGATATTGATTATAACGATGCGGTTGTCGTGATTCACACCAGCCCAGGTGCTGCGCAGCTGATCGCTCGCCTGCTTGATTCATTGGGTAAATCGGAAGGCATTCTCGGAACAATTGCGGGTGATGATACGATCTTCACAACACCTGCGAACGGTTTCTCGGTGAAAGATCTGTACGAAGCCATTCTGATGCTGTTCGAGCAAGAGCTTTAAACCGCTTCCCTGCTGTCAATGCAGCGGGGAACCTTCTGCCCCTTCCCCATTCCACCCCATATTGTTTTGCCCTTCTATTTTGCAATTAGTGCTTTATCCTGCTGTTTTTCATTCATCCAGTGAATGCCAAATCAACAAAGCGCACAAAAAATCAAAAACGAATATCACCATGATTTTATTGAACTTACAAAATAAAATGCCGATTATTTAACCATTTTTATTCATTTTGGTTATATCTTTTCAGCTATTTAACACCTAATAACATAGGAAATCATTAGCATGGCATTAATATTTAGCGTGACTAGTGTATACTTGATTTTGTGATGAGGGTCACGAAACGAAAGACCCCAATAAATTCGACGAGGTAAAGAATGATGAAAATTAAATCAACTGTAGCAGCACTGAGCGTTCTGTCTGTCCTGTCATTCGGTGCTTTCGCCGCCGACTCCATTAATGCGGATCAGGCACAATCCCGTCAGGCGATGGGCACCGTTTCAGTTGGCGCTATCGGGACTTCTCCGATGGATATGCATGAAATGCTGAACAAAAAAGCGCAAGAGCAAGGTGCATCTTCTTATCGCGTGATCGAAGCGCGTTCAGGCGATCACTGGCATGCGACTGCTGAACTGTACAAATAAGTTCAGCCCATACCGAACACTGTAATTATCGACTCAGCGGCACCAGGCATAAAAAAAGCAGCTTAATCCTTCTGGCCGTTGAGAAAACGTTATTGAGGAAAATGACTATGAAAACCAAATTAATCATCGCAACCCTTGGCTTAGCTTCCGTTCTCTCCTTCGGTGCCAGCGCTGCTGCACACCTGGTGAATTCCGACGAAGCGCAGAATCTGCAATCAATGGGTAGCGTATCGGTCACCGCCATTGGGGGCGCCCCAATGGATATCCGTCAGAAACTGGCAGCTAAAGCTGAGAAAGCCGGTGCCAGCAGCTATCGCGTGACTGAGTTAACTCAGGGCGATCACTGGCACGCCACAGCTGAGCTGTACAAATAAACCCTCGTCGTATCTCATCATACGACTTGCCCCTGACACGTTGTCAGGGGCTTTTTTATGCCCATCAGGAAGGCCGAACGTTAAAGCGTAATTGCCCCTGCAGCTCTTCTTCCGCTTCATCAAACAGCAGAATCAATGCGCCAAACCGTCGACGGAGTTTCTCCGGCAGATGGGTAAACTCGATCTCCAGCGGCATGGGCAATCCCCCGCTAACAATCACATCCCATAACGAATCCAGATTCGTGACTTTATCCCGCTCAAGTCCAAAAGTGCGTGAAAATTCATGCCAGAAGTCTTCCTGACTGTCGATTTCATCAAAATCAAACGTGTAGATATTCATTGCCGCCACCCCGTCCAGACAGACGACTTACGCCGCCCTGACGCTGATTATAATCCCCCGATATGCAGGGTTTTGACTTCCAGAAATTCCTCTAGCCCCAGCACCGATCCCTCGCGGCCCAGCCCTGACTCTTTCACACCGCCAAACGGCCCCAGCTCGGTCGAGACGGCGCATTCATTGATGCCAATCATGCCGCTTTCAATCGCCTGCGAGACGCGGAAAACCCGCTGCAGGTTTTGCGTATAGAAGTAAGCGGCCAGACCAAACGGCGTATTATTCGCACGCTGAATAACTTCTTCCTCCGAGGTAAAACGGAAGCACGCAGCAACGGGGCCAAACGTCTCTTCTTCGGCAAGTTTCATCCCTTCATGACAATCGCCAAGCACGGTCGGGAGCCAGAAATTGCCGCCCAACGCATGCGGTTTCCCCCCCGCCAGCACGGTTGCGCCTTTCGCGACGGCATCCTCGACGTGTTCACGCACTTTTTTGACCGCGGAAGGTTCAATTAATGGACCCACAATGACGCCCTCTTCCTGACCGTTCCCCACTTTCAGCGCCTCAACCGCTTCGGCGAGTTTTGTCACGAAGGTATTGTAGACAGATTCCTGGATATAGAAGCGGTTCACGCTAACGCACACCTGCCCCGCGTTACGGAATTTATTGGCAATCGCACCTTTCACAGCGGCATCGATGTCGGCATCGTCAAAGACGATGTAAGGCGCATTGCCGCCCAGCTCCATCGACACCTTTTTCATGGTTTCCGCAGCGTTACGCATGAGGGTTTTGCCCACCTCGGTAGAGCCGGTAAACGAGATTTTACGCACCTCGTGACTGGCCATAATCGCGTCGCTGATTTCATGGGTATTTCCCGCCACCGTATTAAGCACGCCATCCGGAACACCGGCTTTTTTCGCCAGCGATAACAGCGCGAATGCGCTAAGAGGGGTGTTATTAGCGGGTTTAATGACCCCGGTACAGCCTGCAGCGAGTGCCGGACCGAGCTTGCGGGTCAGCATCGCCATTGGGAAATTCCACGGCGTGATTGCCGCCACGACACCGATCGGCTCACGGGTTGCCAGAATGCGGGAGCCCGGTTTTACGGGCGGGATAATCTCGCCGTTGGCGCGTTTTGCCTGCTCAGCAAACCACTGAATAAAGCTGGCGGCATATTCCACTTCGCCCTCTGCCTCTTTTAAGGGTTTGCCCTGTTCCGTGGTCATCAGTTGTCCGAGCCAGCGTTTATTCTCGATAATTAATTCATACCAACGATAGAGGATCGCCGAACGCTCTTTCGCCGTTTTGGCACGCCATTCAGGAAAAGCGCGACTGGCTGCCGCGATGGCTTCTTCGGTCTCTTTTTTACCCGCCTTCGCCACTTTCGCGACCACTTCACCCGTTGCCGGGTTGAGCACATCAAAGGTGGTGTTCAGCGTTTTCCACACGCCATCGACCAGATAGCCGGTCTGGAAAAGCGCATTATCCTGAAGAGTTTGGGTGGTCATGTGTCCTCCTGATCTGGGTTTAAGAACCTGCCAGATTAAGTATAGCCACAAAAAAACCGACGCTTTTTGGCGTCGGTTTTTTCGGTGTTTAGCTATCGGTCAGGGCATTTTGATAGCGATGGAGGACTTCCGTTAGCCGTCGCACCGGTTCCGTCACCTGCGGGGAAGCGTCCCAGACGCGCAGTTTCTCCTGATACACGTTTAGCTCCTCCAGCAACTGACTAAAGTAGCGACGGCGTTTGTCATCGCTGGAAGCCGAAATAACGCGATCGGCCGTGTGGCGAAGCTGGCGGTGAAACGCCGACAAATCATCATTGATGGGCACCGGCGCATTACGCAGCCGCTGGTGGGCGATGATCATTGTCAGCGCCAGGCGAAATTTCGCGACATCGCCGGGGAATTTCGTCAGCAGTAAAAACAGCTGCTGATACAGCGCGGGCAGATGATTTTCTTTACGACGCGCGGTGTTCGTCGTCATCGCGGAAACGGCCGCAGAAACAAACTGGTTCAGCAGCACACGCCCGGTACGCGCCTGAGAATTATCACGCACCAGCAGGATCACCATCATCGCCAGAAAACAGCCCACCAGCTGGCCTAACGCACTGTCGAGGAACTGGCTAAAGTGAAACGTCATCGGGTTATCCAGCACCAGAATATTGATGGTACTGGCCAGCGCCCCGAGCGAGCCCAGCCGACGTTTCTGCACTTCAATCCCAATAAAGAACGCCAGTACCGCCAGGCTGATGCAGAGCAATAGCATACTTTGCTGAGTCGACGGGAGCACCACCAGGAAGTAGAACGCGCCGATGGGCAGTGCAGCGATAGCGCCGTAAAGGAAGTCAATTGCTACCATGCGTGGATTCGGCAGCCGCATCGCCAGCGAGGTGACAACGGCAATCATCACCATCGCCCCCGTCCCGGATGTCCAGCCGGTCCAAAGCCAGAATAAAGCGCCGAGCATACAGGCAAGCGTAGTACGCCAAAAGTTGATCATGGCATGGTGGCGTTCGGCCGATTCGGGCTTGATAACCACTTCACTCTGCAAAACGTCTTCTTCGATGGCGCTGATTTTGGTGTTACTCACCACGCCGCGTTTGAGCAGCAGAAAACGCGTCGCCGCGCCGACCCAGGTATAAATCGTCACCGGCGTATCGTGCTCGCCTGTCCAGGCCATCACCCGCCGCATACGTTTGAGCTGTCGATGCACATCCTGCACCGTTTCGACTGGCGCCTCAAACAGCTCGCGAAACGTATCCGTGACCACTTCCGGACGGGTGTTCTGGATAAGAAAGGTTTCGCACGCCTGGGTGATCAGCGTTAATGACACCGTATTGATGGCTTTCAGGCGTCGATTAGCACGTGACCAGCGCGAAGATTCCATATTGAGGTTGCTGCGCATCCCTTCCAGCGCAGCGGTACGCCGGACAAGCGCCCCCCAGGCATTGTCCATCTCCGCACTGTCGCCATGCTTTATGCACAGCTGCATGAGTTGGTACTGGGCAACAATAATGGCGTCGAGTTCACGGTCGACTTCTTGTTTAATGGATCGCGGCGAGAACAGCAGATCGGCAACGATCGCGCAGACGATACCCATCACGATTTCGCTGCAACGCTCGACGGCAAACTGCGGGGCCAGTAAAGGTTCAGCCTGAATCGTAATCACAATAATCAAGGCGGTGTAACCCGAGAGTCCCCAGGCATACGAGTTCTCCACTTTTACCAGCGAAGAAACCCACGTGCAAAAACCGGCCCACACACAACACACCATCAGCATCAGCAGTGGCGAACGAATCATCGTAATAATGATAACCAGCGCGGCCGCACAGCCGATAAAAGTCCCGACGATACGCAGCATGCCGCGATAGCGGATAGCACCGGAATAGGGCTCCCCCCCGGCGGCAAACGCCGGACCGGCCGCAACAAGCGCCGCTGTCAGCACGGCCCAGCGCGGTGTCTCCAGCTGAAAGTGGAAGCCCACAAACAGTGCCAGGACGATGGCGAATGCCAGCTTAACGGCGAAGCGAAGGTGCTGGCTGGCGATGGTAAAAATACCCATCGTGATTACCCAAACTCACGCAGGCGATGCGCGATTTTACGGAACAGAGAGTCGTTGCTGGCATTGCGATCTTTCTCGCCGGTAATGACTACCGTCGCCGTAGTCCCGGCGGGCCACAGATTTCCCTGCTCGTCATCCAGGCGAATACGCACCGGCACACGCTGCGCCAGGCGCACCCATTCTAAATTGGAATCTACTGTGGCCATGCCTTTGCTGTCGCGAGTGGCGCTGGAGTTGGTGACGCCCGCGGCAATGCTGTCCACCGTGCCTTTCAGCACACGGTTGCTGCCAAGCGGCGTGATTTCTGCGCGATACCCTGGGCGAACGCCCTCAAGCTTGGTCTCTTCCATATAAGCCAGAACGTAGAAGGAGTGCTGTTTGACCAGCGCCACTGCCGTTGAGCCGCGCGTAATAAACTCGCCCGTGTAGACGTTGAGGTTTGTCACCCAGCCATCCGAGGGCGCGCGGATGACCGTACGTTCCAGATCCAGTTTCGCCAGATCGCGGGTGGCTTCTGCTTTTGCCAACTGATGAAGAACGGTTTGCAGCAGGTTGTTCGACTGATCAATCTCTTCGCGAGACATCGCCTGAATGCCTAACTTGTTGCGACGCCCCGCCTCACGACGCTTTTCCGTGGCGAGCGCCTGATAATAGGCCACGTCTGCTTCTGACTCTTCTAATGCTTTCTGATAACGCGGCTGGTCAATCGTAAAGAGAACCTGATCTTTTTTGACCAGCTGATTATCACGCACGTTTACCGCTGTAATGAGGCCCGCCACATCAGGCGCAATCGCCACGATATCCGCGCTAAAGCGCGCATCACGCGTCCAAGGTGATTCGGTATAAAATACCCATGCGCGCGAGATGGCGATAAAGGCCAGAATAACCAGCACCACAGTAATGGCAGTACGGGAGATATTTCTTGTTAGTGTTTTCACATCTACCTCAGACAAACATGCGCGATATTAAGTAGAAAAGGCAGCAATACAGCGCGGTATTAAACAATGCAGGGTGCCAGACAAAATCGTAGATACCAGTCGGGGCCAGCACCTTACGCACCAGCCAGAAAATCGCCAGTGATAAAATCAGTTCGAAAAAAATCGGTGGGAAGGACAGACCAAACACCACGAAAACGGGAAACAGACTCATGTTGACCTTGATTATAGTGCGAGCAGGCGACTGAATTTTTTTTGCTCACGCCATCGCTGTAGGCAAGAAAAGCCGGGCGGGAATGGCGAAGCCGTTAACTCATTAATAATATTTTAACGTAACTGTTATGCTGTTATCTATAATATGTGATCTAAATCACTTTTAAGCCAGAGTGAACAATGGAACGTTTAAAGCGCATGTCCGTCTTTGCCAAAGTCGTCGAATTTGGCTCTTTTACCGCTGCTGCAAGGCAGTTGCAGATGAGTGTGTCATCCATCAGCCAGACGGTATCAAAACTGGAGGATGAACTTCAGGTCAAGCTGCTAAATCGCAGCACCCGTAGTATTGGGCTGACGGAGGCCGGTAAAATTTATTATCAAGGCTGTCGGCGCATGCTGCATGAAGTTCAGGATGTGCATGAACAACTTTATGCCTTTAACAACACCCCTATCGGCACGCTGCGCATCGGGTGTTCTTCAACTATGGCACAAAATGTCCTCGCCGGTATGACCGCGGAAATGCTGAAAGAGTACCCAGGGCTGACGGTTAATTTAGTTACCGGGATCCCGGCACCGGACCTGATTGCTGACGGGCTGGACGTCGTGATCCGCGTCGGTGCGCTCCAGGATTCCAGTCTTTTCTCCCGTCGCCTGGGCAGTATGCCCATGGTCGTCTGTGCCTCAAAAAATTATCTGGTGCAATTTGGTGTCCCGGAAAAACCTGCGGATCTGAGCAATCATTCATGGCTGGAATACAGCGTGCGGCCGGACAACGAATTTGAGCTGATCGCGCCAGAAGGCCTATCAACCAAACTGCTGCCGCAGGGACGGTTTGTGACCAACGATCCGATGACGATTTCTCGCTGGCTGGTGGCCGGTGCGGGGATCGCATACGTGCCGCTGATGTGGGTGATCAATGAGATCAACAGCGGTGAACTGGAGATCCTGTTCCCGCGTTATCAGTCGGACCCACGCCCGGTCTACGCGCTGTACACCGAAAAGGACAAGCTGCCGCTGAAAGTTCAGGTGTGCATTAACTATCTGACCGATTATTTTGTGGAAGTGGCGGAGTTGTATCAGGGAATGCGAGGGCGAAGAAAAGAGTAATAAAATGCCCTCCGTAGAGGGCATGAACAATCAGCGATCAGGCTGTGCCGCCGACCGTCAAACTGTCGACTTTCAGCGTCGGCTGGCCCACGCCAACCGGCAGGCTCTGGCCTTCTTTACCGCAGACGCCAACTCCTTTATCCAGTTTGAGATCGTTACCGACCATTGAAATCTGCTGCATCGCTTCGATTCCGGAACCAATCAGCGTGGCACCTTTCACCGCTTTGGTGACTTTGCCTTTCTCAATCAGATACGCTTCGGACGTTGAGAAGACAAATTTCCCGGAGGTGATATCCACCTGTCCGCCACCAAAGTTTGGCGCGAAGATACCGTAATCAACGGATTCGATAATCTCCTGCGGCGTTGATTTACCCGCCAGCATATAGGTGTTGGTCATGCGCGGCATCGGCAGATGCGCGTAAGATTCACGACGGCCGTTCCCCGTTGGCGCAACGCCCATCAGACGCGCGTTCAGTTTGTCCTGCATGTAGCCTTTCAGCACGCCATTTTCGATCAGCACGTTGTACTGCCCTGGCGTCCCTTCATCATCAATAGAGATGGAGCCGCGACGATCGGCCATGGTGCCGTCATCAATAATGGTGCACAGCTCAGAGGCCACCAGCTCACCCATCTGACCGCTAAATACGGACGTGCCACGACGGTTAAAGTCGCCTTCAAGACCGTGACCGACCGCTTCGTGCAGCAGAACGCCTGGCCAGCCCGCGCCCAATACCACTGGCAGCGTGCCCGCAGGTGCCGCGACCGCGTTCAGGTTAACCATCGCCATACGAACGGCTTCTTTTGCCCATGCATCCGCACGCACTTCGCCATCTTCGTCGGCCAGGAACCACTCGTAGCCAAAACGCCCGCCGCCGCCGCTGGAGCCGCGCTCACGTTTGCCGTCATCTTCTACCTGCACGCTAACCGACAGACGAACCAGCGGGCGCACATCTGCCGCCAGCGTGCCATCCGTTGCCGCAACCAGAATCAGTTCGTACACACCGGTTAAACTGGCCGAGACTTCCTGCACGCGTTTGTCTGCCGCGCGCGCCACTTTGTCCACACGGCGCAGAATATCCAGCTTCTCTTCACGACTCATGCTTTGCAGCGGATCGATGCTGGTGTACAGCGCGGTATGTTGTACTTCACCCAGCGTTTTGACGCGACCATCACCGGTTTCACGGACAATAGTACGTGCCGCCTGTGCGCTCTGTTGCAGCGCCGACAGGCTAATCTGATCGGCATAGGCAAAACCGGTTTTTTCACCGCTCACGGCGCGAACGCCAACGCCCTGGTCGATATTATAAGAGCCATCTTTAATGATGCTGTCTTCTAAAACCCAGGACTCATGATAGCTCGACTGAAAATAGAGATCGCCGTAGTCGAGACGACGCTCGGTCAGTTGGGCAAGAATGGAGAACAGATCCTGATGACTCAGGCCGTTCGCTGCGAGCAAATGTTCACTTACCAGGTTCAGACTCATCGTTTTGCTACTCGTTCGTTGCCGCCCGGTGGGCGGTATAAAAGATCAATATAAATGAGAGTGAGGCAATATATCGCCCGCGTCAAATCATTGCTGTGCATCTTTGCGGGGCTGGCGAAGCACCTCGTTAATTTGTGGTTTATCCACTGGGCCGGTAATTCGATAGCGCAAAATTGAGACTTTGCCCCACAGAGGTCCCAACACCTTACTGGCGGCGAAGACCGCAGCCCCCACAATCGGGTTAACCACAAATGCGGCCGCCACGCCGACGGTCGCGGAGATTTCAGGTGCGACCACCGCTTCCATATTCAACTCGCGACGCACCAGATCGACAGAGCCTTTCATGGCGATATCCGCTTCCAGACCGTCGACCAGCGTGTCATCTGTATGCAGGACACCGTCTTTAATCCACGAGGTGCTGCGAATGGAATCATAGTAGAACCCTTCGCTGAAGGTGTCGCTAAAGTCAAAGCGCAGTTTACGCAGCAGTGCGTCAAAGCTCAGCAGACGCAATATCTGTCCGGCGTGCCCGGTGCTGACATCGGCGATTTCACCTTTGCCGAGATTAACTTTCACGATGCCGTTTAGCGACGCTTCGTCCGGTTTCCACGGCTGGGCGCGCCAGTGCAAATCGTAATTGGCATCAAAAGAGGAACCTCTCACCGGCGTGCTGACGCCAAAGAAATCAAAGGCGCTATCCAGTTTGCTTCCCTTGATCTGACCTTTCAGGGACGTGCGCTGTTCGCCAGGACCATTCACCCACTGACCATCAGCTGTTAAACGCCCAAAGCCCGTGTCGATGAGGCCGCCGGAAAGACTCAGCGTATTGCCCGCGATCGCAAAGTCACCGTCAATGCGGCCATATTTTTGCCCCATCAGCCAGCACTCAGCGCAGCGCAACTGCAGATCCGGCCAGCCACTGAAGTCCACTTTTGTCACTTCGGAGAGGGGCGCAGGTATGCTGGGATCTGCTTTTGGCGAAACCGTTGTCGGGTTGTAATAAAGATAACGAATCGCAGCCTGCCACGGCGCGTTGTCGCGCATCGTCAGCGTACCGTTGATCTCACGCCCCTGCGCGTCGACTTTCGAGCCGTTCACTGTCGGTTCAGAAACAATACTGAGATTATTCCACTGCTGTCCGCCCAGCGTCAGCGCCGGGGTACGCACGGTCACTTTTTGCGGGAATTGGGCAGCGTCACCGACATTTTGCCCGACGCCACGATTAAATATCGCCAGCCACTCCGCGCCATCCAACGCCGGTAAATTCAGTTCTACACCCGACTGCTCAGGCAGCGGCGGGATGGTACGGCTGTCCGTCGTCCAGATGGCGCGATCGAGCGTCAACTTACGGCCCAGGAGCCAGCGGCTGTTAAAGTGGTTTTTAGCGTCAGCGTTGCCGCTTAGCGCAAAACTGTTCAGATCGCCGTCGACGTTTATTTTCATCGGCAGCGCCTCGCCCGCACGCTTGTTGAGCGGAGCTGGTAAGTGACTGCTTACATTCTTGAGATCGCCGGTGATATCGACCTTATAGCGCGCGCCAGAATGATACGGCAGATCAATGCCCACTTTGCCATTCCACGCCACCGAGCCATCAATCGACTCAGCGATAGGTTTTGGCAACACATCCATTTTTGACGGCTGCCAGTTGGCATTCATATTGACGGCCACCTGATACGCTTTCTCACCCTCTGTAGTTGAGAAATCCACGTTCAACGGCTGATTAAACCAGCTCGCTTTTAGCGGTTCACTTTTCAAATTGCCGTTCACAAAGCTGAATTTCCCGCTCAGGTTTTTCAGCGTGCTATTGAGCGGCTTGATGAACAAGCTGTTGTTATTCAGCACGACGTCGCCTTCAGCGGTCGTCTTTTCACCATCCAGAGGGATATTAAGATGCAGGCGGGCATTCACATCGCCATCAATCTGCAACTCTTTCAACGCCGCAGCCAACGAATCGTCCAGCGGTGTCTCTTCAAAGTAAGGACCCACGGCTTTACCCGGCCCGTTGATATCCGCGTCGATCAGCAGCTTTTCTTTGGAATAATCCGGGATCACGGCAGTTAAATTGCTGGCCGTCACACCGCCCAGCGCGACGCTGTCGGTTTTCATCCACAAGCCGTCATTGAGGAAATTCAGCTCAATATTCAGATTTTTGAGCGCTGGCCAGTCGGGCTGGAAGGCAAATGTGGCGTTACGCAGCGGGACCAGAATCTGGAACTGGCCTTCGTTATGTTTGTAAGGGAAAAGATGCGGATTCCCACCATACACCAGCGTGGCGTTATCGGCCTGTCCGCCCTGAATCGCGCCGCTCAGGTAGTCCACCAGCGCTTTACCCATCAGATTTTCCGGGAAATAACGCCAGGCCTGGCCACCGTCATCAGTGCTGATCCCGGCAAGAATACCCAGCCAGGGTTCGTCGCCTTCTGGCTGCAAATAACGGAAATTACCCGCCGCACGGACACCCGTGGCTTTCACATCGATGTCACGCCCATCCAGTTGAAAACCTTTATCGTTTTTCAGCCAGTTGAGCGTGGCAGACCCTTTTTCGATCTCCAGAGGCGCGCGGAAAACCGTCTCGTAAGGCATTTTGGCGTCATTCATTTGCACCGTGAGTCGGCCATTTTCAACGCCGCCCTCAAGCGTTCCAGAAAAGTGTTCTGCACCGGGCAGAAGCTTCCATTGCTTCCAGGAGAGATTTTTCCAGGATGCCTGGAATCGGGTCTTTTCTGTCGCCTGCAGGGGAATATCGAGCGCCAGCTTATCAATCTGCCCGCTCGGCTGCGTGGCTTGCCAGACATCGCCCAGTGAAGCGGATATTCGGTTTGCGATTGGGCGCAGGCCTTCGAGGTCAGCCAGCTCAAGATTACTCGCACGAATACGCAGTTCATCGCTGCGCTTATTATCAACGCCACCGACTTCCTGCTCAGGGATCCACGCCATGGTTAACGCGCCACGCGGCCAGGCTTTGCCATCCATCGTAATGCGCGTATCAGGAATAGAGAATTGCCAGTTGGCCCCCTGACGCGTGATATGTGCGGTCAGGTTATCGACAGACATATCATGGGATTGATTGTCGCCTTTCCACGCCGCGCCACCCTGCTTGAGCCAGACATCACCCGCCGCAATATCGCCATCCGTCAGGGTGAGCCAGCCTTCAAGGCTAAAACGCGCACGCTCCAGCGCGACGTTATCCTGCATCCATTTGCCCAACCACGGCTTGACGTCGACGTCATCCGCCTGCAGCCACACGCGGCCACTGTTCAGCAAACCATTATCATCACGCAGATCCATTCGCACCTGCATGATGCCGTGTTGACCGGTCAGGCTGGAGAGATTGACCTGACCCTCAGCGCGGTGACGATCTTTACCGTTCAGCCAGGTGAGCTGCGGGATCGCCAGTTCTGCACGTTGACCTGACAGCGTAATAAAGCTGATTTCACTGTCACGCAGATCGAAATGATCGAACTGGCGTAGGAACAGATCGCTGATACGGTTGGTTTCGATTCCTTTGCTGTCGCTGTTGCGCAAAGGCGTATTGGTCAGAAACTGGAGTTGATAAAAGGTGAGATCGCGAAACTGCCAGCGCATGTGCAGCAAGCTTTGCCAGACATCCAGCGCCAGCGTGACACGTTTGATTTTAAGATAGCCGCCGTCTGGCAGCGCGGCGTTAATGTCGCGCGCATCCAGCGTCGGGCCAAAATTTTGCCAGTTCGCGCTGAGCTGGCTGACATCCACCGGAACGCCGGTGGCACGTTCGATTTTTGCCAGCACCTGCGGGCGCCAGCTATCCAGATGGGGCAGAACGAGGCGCAGCCCGCTCACGAGCAACGCCACAATGACGACAAGCGTTGCCCCTGTAAGCAGTAAAATTCCTGGCAATCGCCTCACGCATCTCTCCTTGTCAGCCGTTCTCTTGCAGCGTCGCTGCGTTTACATCATGACCACATCAAACTGCTGCTGATTATAGAGCGGCTCAATTTGCACTTTGACCTGTTTGCCGACAAAGATTTCCACTTCCGCCAATGCGTGCGACTCTTCGCCTTTCAGTGCTTCTGCCACCGCAGGGGAAGCATAGACCAGAAAACGATCGGAGTCGTAGGCGTGATGAACGCGAACGATTTCACGCATGATTTCATAACAGACGGTTTCGACGGATTTAACCGTGCCGCGCCCGTTACAGGTTGGGCATACGTTGCATAACACATGCTCAACGCTTTCGCGCGTGCGCTTGCGGGTCATCTCCACCAGGCCAAGCTGCGAGAAACCATTAATACTGGTTTTGACACGATCTTTACTCAGCGCCTGCTCCAGGGAATGCAGGACGCGACGACGGTGATCTTCATTACTCATATCGATAAAATCGATGATGATAATGCCGCCGAGATTGCGCAGGCGCAGCTGGCGTGCGATCGCCTGGGTCGCTTCAATATTGGTGTTGAAAATCGTGTCGTCAAGATTGCGGTGACCGACAAACGCGCCGGTGTTGATATCCACGGTGGTCATCGCTTCGGTCTGATCGATGATCAGATAGCCACCCGATTTCAGCTCGACTTTGCGCTCCAGGGCGCGCTGGATTTCGTTTTCGACATCAAAGAGATCGAAAATCGGCTGACGTCCAGAATAGTGTTCCAGCAGGCCCGGCATCTCAGGGATGTATTCGGCAGTAAATTCCAGCAACGCATCATACGTCAGACGAGAGTCGACGCGAATTCTGTCGAGCTGCGCATCGGCAAAATCACGCAACACGCGTTGGGCCAGCGCCAACTCGCCATACAACTGATAACGGGTCTGGTTGCGCTTTTTACGCTCCATCACTTTGGTCCAGACGCGTTTCAGATAGGCCGCATCTGAGGCGAGATCCTCTTCGCTGATCCCCTCTGCCGCCGTACGAATAATGAAACCGCCCTGCTCATCACAATACGCGCCAACCACCTTTTTCAGGCGTTCGCGCTCGTCCTCACTCTCAATGCGCTGAGAGACACCTACGTGCGATGCGCCCGGCATAAAGACCAGATAGCGAGAAGGTAAAGTGATGTCTGTCGTGAGGCGTGCGCCTTTGGTGCCGAGCGGGTCTTTCACCACTTGCACCATTAAATCCTGACCCTGACGGACCAGTTCGGAGATATCACGAACGGTAAACTGTTTTTGCTCTTCGCCCGCCACGCATTCGGTATGGGGCATGATGTCTGAGGCATGCAGAAACGCCGCTTTATCAAGACCAATATCTACAAATGCCGCCTGCATACCCGGTAGTACACGACTGACACGACCTTTGTAGATATTGCCTACTATTCCGCGTCGCGCTTCGCGCTCAATATGAATTTCCTGAAGAATGCCGCCATCTATATAGGCCACTCGAGTTTCCGATGGCGTTACGTTCACCAACAGTTCAGCCGTCATAATTATCCCTTCCCTCACGCAGTGAGTTAAAATTGCTTAGCAACTCATACGTTTCCACCAGCGGTAAGCCGACTACGGCGTGATAGCTGCCATTGATCTTCCTGACAAAACAGCCACCCAGCCCTTGAATACCGTATGCACCTGCTTTATCCATAGGTTCACCGCTGGCGATATACCCGGCGATTTCCTCATCGGTAAGCACTCTGAATGTGACGTCCGTTACCACCAGGCAATCCAGCACGTTCTGGCTGTCCGCCAGCGCAACGGCTGTCATCACCTGATGTGTTTGCCCGGATAGTTTACGCAGCATATGTGCCGCATGTTCAGCGTCACGCGGTTTCTCGAGCACTTCACCGTTAAAAATCACGATGGTATCTGCCCCCAGCACCGGTAAGTCTCGCGGCGTTTGCGCCACACCAGCCTGTGCTTTTTCTCGCGCCAGACGGGACACATACTGCTGCGCGCTTTCGCCTTCGGCCCGTTTTTCTTCAATACCGGTGACGATACGTTCAAAAGAGACACCCAACTGAGTGAGGAGCTCCTGACGGCGCGGGGAACCAGAGGCAAGATATAAAGACGTCATAGAAACCTTTTATTGCACGGCAAACTGCTGGCGAATTTTGCGCATCAGCAGGAACAACCACGGCCAGAGCACACCGTTAACTACACTACTCCAGAACACTTCCGGTCGGAAAGAGACGTTGATCACTAAAAACTCAGCCCAGAAAACAATGATATCCGCGGCAAGCGACAACAACATCACTACCAGCGCCTGTTGCCAGAGCGCGAGGTTTCGGAAAAGCTGGAATTTCAGTGCGACGAGGTACGCAATAATACTCATGGACAAGGCGCGCACGCCAAGCGTTGAGCCACTAATGAGATCCAGTATGGCACCCATCACAAATCCTGTGCCCACATTTACGCGGTGCGGCAGTGCAAGGGACCAATACAGTAAAATGAGCAGCACCCAGTTTGGCCGGAAAACGAGAAGGTCGTCCGGCCAGGGCATGACTTGCAGCAACAGTGCGATGAAGAACGAGAGCCAAATAACCCAACGACCCTGACTACGATAGCTTGCCACTACTGCCCTCCTGAGGAGAGTTGCGGCGGCGGTGGCGCATCAGACGTTGGCTGCGTTAATCCGGTCGCAGGCGCTGGTACGGGCGCAGGCGGCCCCATCGAATCAGGCGCGGGCAGTACCTGTGGCATCATTTGCATCAGACGCTCATTGGCCACGCGGTGGACATCTTCCGGCGTCATCGGGTTGGTGCCATTACGATCGGCACCCCACAACAGCAGAAGATAACGCAAGCGCTGTAAACCTGCCGTCGGGCGAGCCTGAATGACAGTATAAGCGCGTTGTGTATCCAGTTTAACTGAAGAAACCACGGCTACCGGATAGCCTTCAGGGAAGCGGCCACCCAGACCGGACGTCACGAGTACGTCACCCACGCGAATGTCGGTGTTGGCAGGCAGATGTTCGAGCTGTAAGTCGTCCGTGCAACCGTTACCGGCCGCGATAATACGAATATCGTTACGCAGCACCTGAATCGGCAACGCATGCGTCGCATCGCAGATCAACAGAACGCGGCTGGTTAACTTCGCCACCGCCACGACCTGACCCACAACGCCTTTATCACTGATAACGGGCTGGCCTTCGTAAACACCATTCACGCTGCCTTTGTCGATCACCACCTGATCGCTGTACGGATCGTTAACGGTGGAGATCACCTGCGTCACCATTTTCTGCTCATCCTGACGCAGCGGCGAACCCAGCAGTTCACGCAGACGGGCGTTTTCCTGACGATACTGACCCAGCATCAGCAGTTCGCTGTTTTTCAGCAGCAGTTCCTGGCGTAAGGCCCGGTTTTCGAGTTCGAGTTGATCGCGCGAAGACAACGTTTGAGAAACGCTATCGAGTAATTCACGGGGACCATTAGATACAAAATAGAAAGGGCTGACGGCGGTATCCATGTATGTTCTGATTTGGCTGAACATACCAAGGCGACTGTCGGCGATGATGACTCCAAGCGCTACCAGAACCCCCAGGATCAGGCGAAACTGCAGCGACGGGCCACGGCTAAAAATTGGCTTCATAGGCTATGCGTATTCTCGCGTCAGAGAGAAAGGGTAGCGACCGCTACCCTTTCACACCCGACTACTCTTCGCTGAACAAGTCGCCGCCGTGCATGTCGATCATTTCCAGCGCCTTGCCACCACCACGGGCTACGCAAGTCAGTGGATCTTCTGCAACTACGACAGGAATTCCTGTCTCTTCCATTAACAGGCGGTCGAGGTTACGCAGCAGCGCACCACCACCGGTCAGAACCATACCGCGCTCGGAGATGTCGGAAGCCAGTTCTGGCGGGCACTGCTCCAGCGCAACCATCACCGCGCTCACGATACCGGTCAGCGGCTCTTGCAGCGCTTCCAGGATTTCGTTGGAATTCAGGGTAAAGCCACGCGGAACACCTTCAGCCAGGTTACGACCACGAACTTCAATTTCGCGGACTTCGTCGCCAGGATAAGCGGAACCGATTTCGTGCTTAATTCGCTCTGCGGTGGCTTCACCAATCAGAGAGCCGTAATTACGGCGCACATAATTAATAATGGCTTCATCAAAACGGTCACCACCGATACGAACAGAGGAGGAATACACCACGCCGTTCAGGGAGATAACCGCCACTTCCGTTGTACCGCCACCGATATCCACGACCATGGAACCTGTCGCTTCAGAAACCGGAAGACCGGCACCGATTGCGGCAGCCATTGGCTCTTCAATCAGGAAGACTTCACGCGCACCGGCACCCTGAGCAGACTCACGGATCGCACGACGTTCAACCTGAGTCGCACCCACCGGCACACAAACAAGCACGCGCGGACTTGGGCGCATGAAGCTATTGCTGTGAACCTGTTTGATGAAGTGCTGAAGCATTTTTTCGGTGACGAAGAAGTCAGCGATAACGCCATCTTTCATTGGGCGGATCGCGGCGATGTTGCCTGGGGTACGACCCAGCATCTGCTTCGCATCATGTCCTACGGCTGCCACACTTTTAGGGGAGCCGGCACGATCCTGACGAATGGCCACAACGGAAGGCTCATTCAATACGATGCCTTGTCCTTTAACATAAATCAGGGTATTCGCAGTACCCAGGTCAATGGACAGGTCATTGGAAAACATGCCACGAAATTTTTTCAACATACTAAGGGATAATCCTGAAAGCTGGGGCGGAAAAATAAAATCCGCTTACTTTACCAACCACACGCAGCAGCGACAAGGCGCAAAAATCATCTGCTACGGTGAAAATTAGTGCAGCACGTTTCCTAATGTTACAAATGTATCACCTGATTCCATCAGGGCTGAGTCAACAGCTGCGTCCCTCACTTCCATTTGCAACACTCAAGGTCGTTCACTGGCGTTTTGCTCGTCATACTCAAAGCCACAGGCGCGATATTCTACGTGAAAACAAATTAAACGGCAGGTCAAACAGAGTATCTTTGCAAATATTTTTTCACATTGCTGTCAAGCGGCTGAGAGGACGCAATAAAATCTCCTTGACCACCCGCCACACCGCGCTCCGTCAACATCTGCCATTCACTCCGTGAACGTATGCCCGTGGCGAAGACTTGCGTCTGCGTACCCTTGCAGGCTTCGACCAGACTCTGAACCAAAAGCTGGTTTTCTGCTCGCTTTTCAATATTCCTGACCAGCCCCGGGTGCAGCTTCAAAAGTTCGACATCCAATTCTTTGATCCAGCTGGTACTGACTAGGGTTAAACCCGCTTGTGTCACCGCGATGCGTACACCAAGCGCATTCATCAAACGGACCACAGGCTGTAAGCGGCTGATATGTTGACAGACATCTGCCTCTGCAAGTTCAAAAATAATACGTTTACGTTGCGATTTTTCGCATTGCATTAAAACATCACGCAGCCAGCGCTGAAAACGCGGGCGAATCAGCGACTCAACCGTAACCTGTAATGCCAGATTTTCTTCAGGCCAGAAAGATAAAAATGGGATAAGGCGCGTGATTTGTTGACGGTCGTATTCTTCAGAGAGACCAAACTGTAACACCATCGGCAGATATTCGGCCGAAATGACCTCTTCGGTGCCGTCGAAGATGCGACACATTAATTCGCGGTGATGAACCTGCCCGTTTCGCAGAACCGCTGGCTTCTGATAAATTCGGGGTCCGCCTCGGCTCAGCATTTGCTCAATAAGTGTACGCCAACGAACGTTTCCGCGCCCTTTTTCTGGCAGAGAATCATCATAAATCGCCCAGCTATTTGCCCCCTGCAGCACAGCGTTGCGCGTTGCCGCTTCGGCATGCTCCATTACCTGTTGAGTCTGCTGCCCGCCACGCCATGCGCAAATCCCGATATGGACCATATCATCGCGATCGAGCATTTTGGTCTGCGGCAGTGCATCAACCGCCTTCAGTAGCTGGCTGGCGATACTTTCTGACTCTTTCAGCGTGCGATGCGGTAACAGTACGGCGAAATCGCTGCGGTGATAGCGCGCCAGTAACGCGCCGGGGTAGCGCATAATAAATGTCGATAACAGATTAATGAGCGTGAAGAGGTGATCTTCTGCCACCGAGCGGCCCCAGGTATCGCGCAGCAAATCGAAATCGGGCAGGCGAATGATCATCACCACCCCGTGCGCGCCGACCTTTTCGGGATCTTCCAGAAGCGTTCCCAGTTGATTATCAAAGAAAAGCCGGTTGTTTAGACCGGTTTTATTATCCTGAGCGGCATAGGATCGAATCAGCGTATCCATCCGGCTGCGCTGTTCGCTGGCAAACTGAATTTCAGAGAGCAACACATCAAGCGCACTGCTGGTACGCGACGGCCATTCATAGACAGAGCCGCGCACTTTCGCGCCTCGCTCACCGTTTAAAATGCGCAGGGATCGCGATTCCAGTAGCTCCTGCCCCGAAAGCTGGCGTCGCAGCCAGCGCACCGCCAGAAAAATCAGGATCACCATAAAGCCCACCGCGAAGGTCAGCGGCGCGGTAGTCATCAGCGAACGGAAATAATTGGCCATCGGGTCCTGATAGACCAATCGGATAGACGTGCCTGGGCTTTTTAATGATTGCACCGTGAGTTCGCGGTACTGCCGGAGCGTGCCCGCCGGGCGATAGCTACTTTGCCGTGCATGGCTGAGGACAACTTTGCTCCCCTGCAGGATGTCGATGTGGACGATATCGACCGGCACCATCAGTTCATCAAGCTGCTGCGAAAGCGCGGGAAGGGTTGATGTCACGAGCCGCGTGTCGATGACGGACGCCACTGACTGCACGCGATTCGTTAGCTTGTCCTGAATGGCGTTATAAAAACTGAGCGAACAGCCTATCAGGGTGACAAATATGGTTAACCCCGTCAGCAACGTAATAAAAGCCGAAAATTTCGTCGTTAATCGCATCCTTGAGATTACTCCGCTGGTTGATGGGGGGCGAGTGAGCACTAACTTGCATGTCTAGTGCGGCATACTAGCAAACCTGATATATCTGGCAATTTATTGCGTTAAATCGGCATAGCGTTTCAATGAGCGAGTATAGTCTTCAGAAATTATTTTCCAATCACCATGCTTAGCGAGGATACCTGTATGCAGGCATTGATCTTAGAACAACAAGACGGCAAAACCCTGGCTTCGGTTCAATCCATCGAGGCTACCCGCCTGCCCGAAGGCGACGTCACCGTTGACATTGACTGGTCCAGCCTGAATTACAAGGACGCGCTCGCCATTACTGGCAAAGGTAAAATCATCCGAAACTTTCCGATGGTTCCTGGAATCGACTTTTCGGGTCATGTTCACGCGAGTGAAGATCCGCGTTTCCACGTTGGGCAGCAGGTGCTGTTAACGGGCTGGGGCGTGGGTGAAAACCATTGGGGTGGACTGGCTGCACAAGCCCGCGTCAAAGGCGACTGGCTGGTGCCAATGCCAAAAGGCATGGATGGTCGCAAAGCGATGATCATCGGTACGGCTGGCTTTACCGCGATGCTGTGCGTGATGGCGCTGGAAGACGCGGGAATTCGCCCCGAATCAGGTGAAATCGTGGTAACCGGTGCAAGTGGCGGTGTAGGCAGTACCGCCGTTACTCTGCTGCACAAATTAGGCTATCAGGTTGCTGCGGTTTCCGGTCGCGAAAGCACGCATGACTACCTGCGTTCACTCGGTGCAAACCGCATTCTGGGCCGCGAAGAGTTCGCTGAAACCCGCCCGCTGGAAAAACAAATCTGGGCAGGCGCGGTGGATACCGTGGGCGACAAAGTGCTGGCAAAATTACTTGCGCAGATGAACTACGGCGGATGTGTCGCCGCTTGCGGTCTGGCGGGTGGTTTTGCACTGCCAACTACCGTCATGCCATTTATTCTGCGTAATGTGCGTCTGCAAGGTGTGGATTCCGTGATGACACCAGCAGCACGCCGCACACAGGCCTGGGAAAGACTGGTCCGTGACTTACCTGAATCGTTCTACACCCAGAGCGCGACTGAAATCCGTCTCGAACAGGCACCTGAATTTGCCGAAAAAATCATGAACAACCAGTTCCATGGCCGTGCGCTGGTCAAGATTGCCTAATCTTCAATTTTTCGTGACATATTCGCGATAACCTCACTCCTCCGTCATGCTTATAAAAACGCATGACGGAGAGTGCCATGAAAACCAGAAAACTGACGGAAGCCGACGTAACGTCCGAATCTGTCTTTATGTTACAGCGCCGCCAGATCCTCAAGATGCTCGGTATCAGCGCCACCGCGCTTTCCCTTTCCCCCACCGCTCATGCCGACTTGCTTGATTGGTTTAAAGGCAATGACCGCCCCAAAGCCCCCTCCGGGCAGCCGCTGGATTTTACCCAGCCCGCGCAATGGCAGAACAAACTGGCGCTGACGCCGGAAGATAAAGTCACCGGTTACAACAATTTTTATGAATTTGGCCTGGATAAAGCGGACCCTGCCGCCAACGCAGGCAGTATGAAAACCGATCCCTGGACGCTTAAAATCGACGGTGAAGTGGCAAAACCACTGACACTGGATCATCACGATTTAACCACCCGATTCCCGCTGGAAGAGCGCATCTACCGCATGCGCTGCGTCGAAGCCTGGTCGATGGTGGTGCCATGGGTTGGCTTCCCGCTGCATAAATTGCTGGCGCTGGTTGAGCCCACCAGCAATGCAAAATATGTCTCTTTCCAGACGCTCTACTCGCCGGAGCAGATGCCGGGACAAAAGGACCGGTTTATCGGCGGTGGTCTGGAGTATCCCTACGTGGAAGGGCTTCGTCTGGATGAAGCCATGCACCCGCTGACGTTGCTAACCGTAGGCGTGTATGGCAAGGCGCTGCCCCCGCAAAACGGCGCGCCTATCCGCTTAACCGTGCCGTGGAAATACGGCTTTAAGGGCATCAAATCGATTGTCAGCATCAAACTGACGCGCGAGCGCCCGCCTACGACGTGGAATTTGGCCGCCCCTGACGAATATGGATTTCTTGCGAATGTGAATCCTCACGTCGATCACCCTCGCTGGTCGCAGGCTACGGAGCGTTTTATCGGATCCGGCGGTGCGCTGGATGTGAAACGCCAGCCGACATTGCTGTTTAACGGCTACGCGGATCAGGTCGCGTCTCTCTATCGGGGCATCAACTTGCGGGAGAATTTCTAAGTGCGTTTAACCGCAAAGCAGATTACCTGGCTAAAGGTGATTTTACACCTTGCCGGTTTGCTTCCTTTTATATGGCTATTCTGGGCGGCCAGTCAGGGCTATTTCAGTGCCGATCCGGCCAAAGATATCCAACATTTTACCGGCAGGATGGCTCTGAAATTTTTGTTGGCCAGCTTGCTGATTTCACCCCTGGCGCGCTACGCTAAACAGCCGTTATTGATCCGAACTCGCCGCCTTTTAGGCTTGTGGTGTTTTGCCTGGGCAACGCTCCATCTGACCAGTTACGCGCTGCTGGAACTGGGGATTAATAATCTGGCATTGCTCGGAAGCGAGCTGATATCGCGTCCTTATTTAACGCTCGGTATTGTAAGCTGGGTCATATTGTTCGCGCTGACGTTAACCTCAACGCAGTATGCGCAGCGAAAATTAGGCAGACGCTGGCAATTTTTGCATAACTTCGTCTATCTCGTTGCGATCCTGACGCCGATACATTACCTGTGGTCAGTGAAGATTTTATCACCCCAACCTGTCATCTATGCTTTGCTCGCACTCGGGCTTCTGGCATGGCGTTACAAGAAGTTCCGCCAGTGGTGGCAATAGTCCGCTAAACTGTGCGTTTTCCCGCAGAAACCCTATCAACCGCGAATCTTTTTGGCTTTGCGGTTGATAATCTTCCCTGATAAGACCAGTATTTAGCTGCCAAATGCTACGAAATCGTTATAATGTGCGACTTTGGTTTTCCTGACAGGGGTTTTTAGCCTCTGAAAAGGTGACAATTGCGCGTTGAAGGTATATTTTGTTTTTTACCCGAGATTCGCAGGAGATAGCGGCACAATGGCTGATAAATTCCACATCTTAGTTCTGAACGGACCGAACCTGAATATGCTCGGAACCCGTGAGCCGGAGAAGTATGGCTCTTTGACATTGAGTGAAATTGTTAACCGTCTGAGTACGGAAGCGGCATCACTTAATGTGGAACTGGATCATTTTCAGTCAAATGCGGAGTACGCAATCATCGACCGAATTCATCAGGCTAAAGACACTGTGGACTATATCCTGATTAATCCGGCCGCGTTTACGCACACCAGTGTTGCTATCCGCGATGCACTGCTTGCGGTGAGTATCCCGTTTATCGAGATCCACCTGAGCAATGTGCATGCCCGTGAACCGTTCCGCCACCATTCATATCTGTCTGATATCGCCGCTGGCGTTATCTGCGGACTTGGTGCTGACGGTTATTCATACGCTTTACAGACAGCGGTAAAACGCTTGTCACAATCACACTAAACAAGAGTACGGAACCCACTCATGGATATTCGTAAGATTAAAAAGCTGATCGAGCTGGTTGAAGAATCAGGCATCTCCGAACTGGAAATTTCTGAAGGCGAAGAGTCTGTACGCATCAGTCGTGCTGCGCCAAATGTTGGCTATCCAGTCATGCAGCAAGCATATGCTGCACCTGTGATGCAACAACCTGCTCTGTCTAACGCAGTCGCTCCGGCAGCAGAAGCGCCGGTTGCTGCAGCAGCCGAAATCAGTGGTCACATCGTACGTTCCCCAATGGTTGGTACTTTCTACCGCACCCCGAGCCCGGACGCGAAGGCGTTCATCGAAGTGGGTCAGAAAGTCAATGTAGGCGATACCCTGTGCATCGTTGAAGCCATGAAAATGATGAACCAAATCGAAGCAGACAAGTCTGGTACTGTGAAAGCGATTCTGGTCGAAAGTGGTCAGCCGGTAGAATTTGACGAGCCGCTGGTCGTCATCGAGTAACGAGGCGAACATGCTGGATAAAATTGTTATCGCCAACCGCGGCGAGATCGCACTGCGAATCCTTCGTGCCTGTAAAGAATTGGGCATCAAGACTGTTGCTGTGCATTCAAGCGCGGATCGCGATTTAAAACACGTATTACTGGCGGATGAGACGGTCTGTATTGGTCCGGCTCCGTCCGTAAAAAGTTATCTGAATATCCCGGCAATCATCAGCGCCGCTGAAATCACCGGCGCGGTGGCAATCCATCCGGGTTATGGCTTCCTCTCTGAGAATGCCAACTTTGCCGAGCAGGTTGAACGTTCTGGCTTTATCTTTATCGGCCCGAAAGCAGACACGATTCGCCTGATGGGTGACAAAGTCTCTGCTATCACCGCGATGAAGAAAGCTGGCGTGCCAACGGTTCCTGGTTCCGACGGCCCTCTGACCGACGATATGGATGCTAACCGTGCCCATGCTAAACGCATTGGCTATCCGGTTATCATCAAAGCGTCCGGCGGCGGCGGCGGTCGTGGTATGCGCGTTGTACGTAGCGATACCGACCTGGCGCAGTCCATTGCCATGACCAAAGCTGAAGCGAAAGCAGCTTTCAGCAATGACATGGTTTACATGGAAAAATACCTGGAAAACCCACGTCACATCGAAATTCAGGTGTTGGCTGACGGTCAGGGTAACGCTATCTATCTGGCTGAACGTGACTGCTCTATGCAGCGTCGTCACCAGAAAGTCGTTGAAGAAGCACCAGCACCAGGCATCACGCCGGAACTGCGTCGCTACATCGGCGAGCGTTGCTCTAAAGCGTGCGTGGATATCGGTTATCGCGGTGCAGGTACGTTCGAATTCCTGTTCGAAAACGGCGAGTTCTATTTCATCGAAATGAACACCCGTATTCAGGTTGAACACCCTGTCACCGAAATGATTACCGGCGTTGACCTGATCAAAGAACAGCTGCGTATCGCTGCGGGTCAGCCGCTGTCCATCAAGCAGGAAGAAGTGATCGTCAAAGGCCATGCGGTAGAGTGCCGTATCAACGCCGAAGACCCGAACACCTTCCTGCCAAGCCCGGGTAAAATCACGCGTTTCCACGCGCCGGGCGGTTTTGGCGTGCGTTGGGAATCTCATATCTACGCTGGCTATACTGTGCCGCCGTACTATGACTCAATGATTGGCAAGCTTATCTGTTATGGCGAAAATCGTGATGTGGCCATTGCCCGCATGAAGAACGCCTTGCAGGAACTGATCATCGACGGTATCAAAACCAACATTGATCTGCAGGTTCGTATCATGAATGACGAGCATTTCCAGAACGGTGGAACGAACATCCACTATCTGGAGAAAAAACTCGGTCTTCACGAAAAATAAGACTGCATTCTCATTAAAAGGCCGGAGATTCCGGCCTTTTTTATTTGTGGGGATCGCCAGGACCCATCATGTACAATCCCCGCTTTCTTCATCCACAAGGGATATAAAATGGACAAGCGTTTTGTTCAAGCCCATAAAGAAGCGCGCTGGGCGCTGTGGCTGACCCTTCTCTACCTTGCCGTTTGGTTAGTAACTGCTTACTTACCTGACTCCGCTATTGGCATCACCGGCCTGCCGCACTGGTTCGAAATGGCGTGTCTGCTCGTGCCGCTGGTGTTTATTGTGCTGTGCTGGGCGATGGTGAAGTTCATTTATCGCGATATCCCGCTGGAGGACGATGATGCAGCTTGAAGTCATTCTGCCACTGATTGCTTATCTGCTCGTCGTGTTTGGCCTCTCGGTTTACGCCATGCGTAAAAGAACGACCGGCACCTTCCTGAATGAGTATTTCCTCGGCAGCCGCTCGATGGGCGGCGTGGTGTTAGCCATGACGCTAACCGCCACCTACATCAGCGCCAGCTCGTTTATCGGCGGTCCCGGTGCGGCCTATAAATACGGGTTAGGCTGGGTGCTGTTAGCGATGATCCAGCTTCCTGCCGTCTGGCTTTCTCTGGGCATCCTTGGCAAAAAATTTGCCATTCTGGCGCGCCGTTATAATGCCGTGACGCTCAACGACATGTTGTTTGCACGTTATCAGAGCCGCTTACTGGTGTGGTTGGCCAGCTTAAGCCTACTGGTAGCCTTTATTGGCGCGATGACGGTGCAATTTATCGGCGGCGCGCGTCTGCTGGAGACTGCCGCAGGTATTCCTTACGAAACCGGCTTGCTGATCTTCGGGGTGAGTATCGCGCTCTATACCGCATTTGGCGGATTCCGCGCCAGCGTGCTGAACGATACGATGCAGGGTATGGTGATGCTCATCGGGACGATTGTCCTGCTGGTGGGCATCGTGCATGCCGCAGGTGGCCTGAGCCATGCCGTTGAAACTCTGGAAGCGATCGATCCGAAACTGGTCTCCCCGCAGGGCGCAGACGATATCCTTTCGCCGTCATTCATGACCTCGTTCTGGGTCCTGGTGTGCTTTGGCGTGATTGGCCTGCCGCATACCGCCGTGCGCTGTATCTCCTATAAAGACAGCAAAGCGGTGCATAAAGGCATCATCATAGGCACCATTGTGGTCGCCATCCTGATGTTTGGTATGCATCTGGCGGGTGCATTAGGCCGCGCCGTGATCCCAGACCTCACTGTACCGGATCTGGTAATCCCGACCCTGATGGTCAAAGTGCTTCCACCTTTTGTCGCTGGGATATTCCTGGCCGCGCCGATGGCGGCCATCATGTCGACAATCAATGCCCAATTGCTGCAAAGTTCCGCTACGATCATTAAAGATCTCTATTTGAACCTGCGTCCTGAGCAGGTTGAGAATGAGCGACGACTGAAGCGTATGTCGGCCGTAATCACACTGTTGCTCGGGGCATTGCTGCTGTTAGCTGCATGGCGTCCGCCGGAGATGATCATCTGGCTGAACCTGCTTGCCTTTGGTGGCCTTGAAGCCGTTTTCCTGTGGCCATTAGTATTGGGCCTCTACTGGGAGCGAGCCAATGCCGCGGGCGCGTTAAGCGCCATGATTGTCGGTGGCGTACTGTACGCGGTGCTCGCCACATTTAAAATCCAGTATCTGGGCTTCCATCCGATTGTGCCTTCGTTACTGTTAAGTTTGCTGGCGTTTGTGGTGGGGAACCGTTTCGGTCAACCCGTCCCACAGGCGGCCGTCATTTCTACTCATAAATAAAGAGTTTTGCCATGCCGTGGATCCAACTAAAACTGAATACAACCGGCGCGAACGCCGAAGAACTGAGTGATGCGTTAATGGAAGTCGGATCGGTTTCCATTACTTTCCAGGACACGCATGACACACCGGTGTTTGAACCCTTGCCCGGCGAAACGCGCCTGTGGGGTGATACCGATGTTATTGGCCTGTTCGACGCAGAAACGGACATGAAAGACGTCGTGGCGATTCTGGAAAATCACCCGCTTCTGGGCGCAGGATTTGTGCATAAAATCGAACAACTGGAAGACAAAGACTGGGAACGCGAGTGGATGGATAATTTCCATCCCATGCAGTTCGGCAAACGTCTGTGGATCTGTCCAAGCTGGCGCGATGTGCCTGATCCCAATGCCGTAAACGTGATGCTCGATCCGGGCCTGGCGTTTGGTACGGGTACCCATCCAACGACCTCTCTTTGTCTGCAATGGCTTGATGGTCTGGATCTGGAAGGGAAAACGGTGATCGATTTTGGCTGTGGATCCGGGATCCTCGCCATTGCCGCACTGAAACTCGGCGCGGCGAAAGCGATCGGGATCGACATCGATCCGCAGGCGATTCAGGCCAGCCGTGATAACGCTGAACGTAATGGTGTATCCGACCGTCTGGAGCTTTACCTGCCGGAGGCCCAACCAGCGACCATGAAAGCCGACGTGGTGGTTGCAAACATACTGGCAGGCCCATTACGTGAGCTGGCACCGTTAATCAGCGTCCTGCCCGTTGAAGGCGGTCTGCTGGGTCTTTCGGGTATTCTGGCAAGCCAGGCGGATAGCGTTTGCGAAGCCTATGCCGATCTCTTCACGCTCGACCCGGTTGTTGAGAAAGAAGAGTGGTGCCGGATTACCGGACGTAAAAACTAAGCATTTGGCGTGGTCATCTGACCACGCCTCTCCCCTTCTGATATTCCTCCCGCCCTCTGCCTTTCTCCGTTAATATAACCCCACAAATCATAATGGTAATTATTGATTTGAATAATAAAATTCACAGGAAGAATATTATGAAACATTTAACGAGCAAGGCAGCGTGGCTGGCGCTGGGCATGATTTCCGCTTCTGCTTTCGCCTCACACTGGAGCTATGAAGGCGAGGGCGCTCCTGAACACTGGGGTGAACTGGATGAAGCCTACAAAACGTGCAAAAGCGGGATGAACCAATCTCCCATTAACATTGATTCCACTACCAAAGCCCATCTCTCGCCGCTGCAAACGCACTATAGCGAAGGCCCCATTACGCTGACGAACAACGGACATACCATCCAGGCAGGAGAAAAGGCCGATACGCGCGATAGCATTACTCTTGATAACCAAACCTGGACCTTACAGCAGTTCCACTTCCATGCTCCGAGCGAAAACACGGTGCACGGTAAAAGTTTCCCAATGGAAATGCACCTGGTGCATAAAAATGACAAGGGTGAACTGGTCGTGGTTGCCGTGATGTTTGATAAAGGCGTCGCTAACGCTGAGCTGGAAAAACTGTGGGGCGTAATGCCTGGTCAGGTTGATCAGAACATTAGCATCAAGCCAAATCTCGATATGAACCAGCTGTTACCTCAAGATAAAACCTACTGGCGCTTTAGCGGCTCACTGACCACCCCACCATGCTCTGAAGGGGTCACCTGGATTGTCCTTAAACATCCACAGACCCTCTCTGCAGAGCAGTTAGAAAAATTCACGCATACAATGCATCACAATAATAACCGCCCGGTACAGTCACTTCATGGCCGTGTCGTTGTTGAATAACGCCTGTTTTTTGCTCTGAAACCATGTTCTAAAATGCGACGCAGATCGCACAGAAGCGGGATAATCTGCTGCTAAAAACAGCAGATTATCCCGATTAAATGATTCATTCATCGAGAAATGATGAGAAGTTACGGGAATTTGTAAGCGTCTATAAAATAAACAAATCAACATAACACAATGATTTAATTAAGGAATTATTCACTAACTTAACGTTGAGTAGCAATTCCTTGATCTGCAGCAGCAGATTGTTCAAAGTTTGGCCTTTCATCTCATGTAAAAAATGCGTAATATACGCCGCCTTGCAGTCACAGTATGGTCATTTCTTAACTCATGCGCATCGGACACTATCAGCTCAGAAATCGCCTGATCGCAGCGCCAATGGCAGGTATTACTGACCGGCCTTTTAGGACGCTGTGCTACGAGATGGGAGCCGGTTTAACCGTTTCCGAGATGATGTCGTCTAACCCGCAGGTTTGGGAAAGCGATAAATCCCGTCTACGGATGGTGCACGTTGATGAGCCAGGTATTCGCACCGTGCAAATTGCTGGAAGCGATCCTGAAGAAATGGCGCAAGCCGCGCGTATTAACGTTGAAAGTGGCGCCCAAATTATTGATATCAATATGGGTTGCCCGGCAAAAAAGGTGAATCGTAAGCTTGCAGGTTCAGCCCTTCTGCAATACCCCGACCAGGTGAAGTCTATCTTGTTGGGGGTGGTTAACGCAGTGGATGTTCCCGTTACGTTGAAAATTCGCACTGGTTGGGCGCCGGAACACCGTAACTGTGTAGAAATTGCCCAACTGGCCGAAGATTGTGGTATCCAGGCCCTGACCATTCATGGACGCACTCGCGCCTGTTTGTTCAACGGCAATGCGGAATACGACAGCATTCGGGCAGTTAAGCAGAAAGTTTCCATTCCGATTATCGCGAATGGCGACATAACTGACCCGCTAAAAGCCAGGGCTGTGCTCGACTATACAGGGGCAGATGCTCTGATGATAGGACGTGCCGCTCAGGGAAGACCCTGGATCTTTCGGGAAATCCAGCATTATCTGGACACTGGGGAGTTGCTTGATCCACTGCCTCTGGCAGAAGTTAAGCACTTGCTTTGTGCGCATATTCGGGAACTGCATGACTTTTACGGTCAGGCAAAAGGGTACCGAATTGCGCGGAAACACGTATCCTGGTATCTCCAGGAACACGCTCCAAATGACCAGTTTCGGCGCACATTCAACGCCATAGAGGATGCCAGCGTACAGCTGGAGGCGTTGGAGGCATACTTCGAAAATTTTGCGTAAACAGAAATAAAGAGCTGACAGAACTATGTTCGAACAACGCGTAAATTCTGACGTACTGACCGTTTCTACCGTTAACTCTCAGGATCAGGTGACTCAAAAACCTCTCCGTGACTCGGTTAAACAAGCACTGAAGAACTATTTTGCTCAACTGAATGGTCAGGATGTGAGTGACCTGTATGAGTTGGTACTGGCTGAAGTTGAACAGCCACTGTTGGACATGGTGATGCAATACACCCGCGGTAACCAAACCCGCGCTGCCCTGATGATGGGTATCAACCGTGGTACCCTGCGTAAGAAACTCAAAAAATACGGCATGAACTAATTTCGATTAGCTAACTGCTTGTTTAAAAAGGCGCTACCTGGCATGGGGACGCGCCTTTTTTATTGCCTGCGCTCCGTACCGTCAACCATTTGTAAACCTTCAGTTATCCTCCTTTTAAACGCCCGCATTTCGTGTATATTTCCACCACTTCTATCGCTCGACGACTCCGGAACGACACAATGATTCGTAAATACTGGTGGCTGGTTATCTTTGCCATCTCGGTTTTCCTCTTTGATGCTCTTCTCATGCAGTGGATTGAGCTGCTGAGCACCGAAACCGATAAGTGTCGTAACATGAATTCCGTGAATCCCTTAAAATTAGTCAACTGCTCGGCTCTCGATTAAGCCCAAACGTCGGCAAAAACACACTTTTCACCTATTAAAAACAGGGATTTAAATCCCTTTTCGTCATTCCCGTAGGGTGATAATGTCCCTGCCCTTTCCAGATACTATTCCATAACGTCTCACTACGAATGAGTTATACAGACCATGCTGGTTAGCCAATACAACCATATCCTCGTCGTCATTTCTTTTGTCGTCGCCATCCTTGCTGCATATACCGCACTCAATATGGCCGGGCGAGTCGCCGGGAACCAGGGCATTGCGGCACGCATTTGGCTCGCAGGTGGTGGCGTGGCGATGGGCATCGGCATCTGGGCCATGCACTTCATCGGTATGCTGGCGATGGATCTTGCCATGAGCATGAGCTACGACGTGGCAATCACTGCGCTTTCAATGGCTATTGCGATTGGCTCCTCCATGTTTGCCCTTTGGTTGGTGAGCGGTGAACAGCTTCGCTTACGACGCCTTTTACCGGGCGCTTTCGTGATGGGGACAGGCATCGTCGCAATGCATTACACCGGTATGGCGGCACTTGAGGTGTCGCCGGGAATTGTATGGGATAAAACCTGGGTCGCCCTTTCCGTGGTCATCGCGCTAGCGGCATCGCTGGTCGCCCTGTGGCTGACCTTTCGATTACGTTATGAAGCCGCACAAGTTGCGCTGATGCGCCTGGGCGCAGCGTTAACAATGGGAATTGCGATTGCCGGCATGCATTACGCGGGTATGAAAGCGGCGCAGTTTCCAGTAACAACACACATGCATCATCACGGAATTAATGGCAGCTGGTTAGCTGTTTTGGTCAGCGTGGTCGCACTCTCGATTTTGGCGATCACATTGCTGGTCTCAATGCTTGATGCCCGCCTTCAGGCACGGACTACGCTGTTAGCCTCATCCCTTGCTGAAGCTAACCGAGAATTGGCGCAACTGGCCCTTCACGATACGCTGACGCGGTTGCCTAATCGTATTCTGCTGGAAGATCGACTCAGCCAGGCGATCAGCAAAGCAGACCGTGAAGGAACTCACTTCGCGCTGATGTTTATGGACCTTGATGGCTTTAAAGCAGTAAATGACGCTTACGGTCATGTCACTGGCGACAAGCTGTTGGTCGCAGTGACTAAACGACTGCTGTCACCGCTGAAAGGGCAATACACGCTTGCCCGCATCGGCGGTGACGAGTTTGTTCTGCTGGTCGAGGTCAGTGGACCGGATGATGCCGCTTCGCTGGCCAACGCGCTGGTACGCGCTATCGACAGCCCTTTCAGCGTTGATCCCTATGAGCTGGTCGTCACTATCAGTATTGGCATTGCGTTGTATCCGCATGATGGGAAAACCGATCGCGAAATGATGTTCAACGCCGATGCCGCGATGTATCACACCAAACATGTTGGACGGAATGGGTACCACTTTTTCCAGCCGTCGATGAACACACTGGCGCAAACGCATTTACAGTTGATGAACGATCTGTGGATGGCCGTTGAGCGCGATGAATTGCGCCTGCACTATCAGCCGAAGTTTCATGCACCCGCTGGCCCTATTTTGGGCTTTGAAGCTCTGCTGCGCTGGGAACATCCAAAACAAGGGGTGTTGACTCCTGATGTGTTTCTTAAGGTGGCAGAAAAAACCGGTTTAATTATTCCGATAGGCAATTGGGTGATCAATGAAGCGTGTCGACAACTGCGCGCGTGGCATATTCAGGGCCATACGAATTGGTCGATGGCCGTTAATTTGTCTACCCTGCAGTTTGAGCAGCCGTCGCTGGTCAACACCGTGCTCGCTTGCCTGGCACTGCATCAGCTTCCGCCAGAATCGTTGATCCTGGAAGTGACAGAAACGACCGCGATGAATAACCCGGATGAAAGCGTAAGGGTTCTCACCGAGCTAACGAATGCGGGAGTCAAAGCGTCAATTGATGATTTTGGAACAGGGTATTCCAGCCTGCTGTATCTCAAGCGGCTGCCCGCCTGCGAATTGAAAATTGATCGCGCGTTTGTGAAAGATCTGAGCGGTGAAAGCGACGATGCCACTATCGTCTCTGCCATTGTTGCGCTCGCAAAAACGTTAAATCTCAAAGTGGTTGCCGAAGGGGTAGAAACCGAGGCGCAGCAGGCATTCCTGACAGAACTTGGCTGCAATATGCTTCAGGGATATTTGCTCGGCAAACCCGTGTCCGCACAAGCCGTCGAAGAACTTTTTCACAATCCGGAGATGATGAAAAATAGCCTTTAACATGACGTAGCCCTTTAAGAGGCAACATAATATTTTACTGGCGGCTTACGCGTAATGTTTAACGTCGCCAGAATATTATCGACTAACGCGGGTGCATGTTGGTAAAGGTTGATGCTGTCGCTATTCATTAACCAATTTTTAATTAAGCCGCTAAAAAAACCATGGAAAACAATCAGCGTCATATCAATATTAATCTGCGGATCAATAACGCCCTGGGCCAGACATCTCTCCAGTAACGCCCGTACATTGTCATAATTGAAACCAATTCTTTTTCTAATATCACATTCTGATGTGAATTCTTTATTAAATTCACATTTATGATACAGAATTTGCAGCAGAGATTTTTGGCGAGGATCATGAGCAATATATTGCAAGGCAATAATAAAACGCTCCCGAAGAGTGAATAAAGGGTCATCTTTAACATCGAGAGTAAGACGTTCATCAATCAGATCACATAGCGGTAACTGCTGCTCCCATATCGCCTGAAACAATTCAGATTTACTGGTGAAATGCCAGTATACGGCACCGCGCGTCACACCTGCCGCATCTGCGACATCCGTCAGTGTGGTACTGGCAACGCCACGCGTAGAGAATTGTGTGATGGCCGCTTCAATCAACTGTTGTCGCGTTTTTTGTGCATCTTCTTTTGTTTTGCGGGCCATAGACTCTCATCCGTCACATAAATATTTGCACTCACTGTTAAATCTGTGGCGCTCATTGCCCAGCTAGTATTCACCAAATGCCCCTTTTACTTTGAACAAAAAAAGTCAATTCTAGGAATTAATAACCACCACAAATGAATCGTGATAATTAAATTCATTAAACATATAAATAACCATGGATAAAAACAAACTCTATATTTGTTCATCGGTCACTATACCCTTCATTTACCACGTTTTAATCTGACTTATGTATTAATAGACCGCATGCCGCACTTATAAATTAAAAAAAACCAACACACCTCATTATGATGTGCACTGGCTTTCTGACTCTTTGCCTTTCTGTTTTTTTCAGATCTCCACGGCAAATATCAGTTTATTGTTTTTAAAGGAACAGTAATGACGACACACTTCAGGCTTTTACCTCTATCCGGTTTTATTGTCTGCGCCACACTGCTTACGGGCTGTGATGGTGCTGACAACCCAAAGCAAAGTGCACAGGCTCCGCAGGTAACGGTTTATGTCGTGAAAAGTGCTCCACTGGCAGTGACAACTGAATTGCCGGGGCGCACAGATGCATTTCGCGTTGCTGAGGTTCGCCCGCAGGTGAGCGGCATTATTTTACGTCGAAATTTCACTGAAGGCAGCGATGTCACCGCTGGCGATTCTCTTTATCAAATCGATCCCGCAACGTATAAGGCTGCCTATGACAGCGCTAAAGGCGAGATGGCAAAAGCCGAGGCGGCAGCTAACATTGCGCACTTGACGGTGAAACGTTATGTGCCTCTGGTGGGGACGCAATACATTAGTCGGCAAGAGTACGATCAGGCTGTAGCCAATGCCAGACAAGCTGACGCCAGCGTTATTGCGGCGCAAGCGAGTGTCGAAACCGCACGTATTAATCTCGCCTACACCAAAGTGTCATCGCCTATTAATGGACGTATTGGCAAATCCAGCGTCACCGAAGGCGCGTTAGTCACGAACGGGCAGGCTTCTGCCCTGGCCACCGTCCAGCAGCTTGATCCGATCTATGTTGATGTGACCCAGTCGAGCAATGATTTCATGCATTTAAAGCAGTCTCGTTTGCAGAAAAACGAGGGTACTAGCAGCGTTCAGCTGTTAATGGAAAATGGTCAGACTTACCCACTCAAAGGCACGTTGCAATTTTCGGATGTCACTGTCGACGAAAGTACAGGTTCCATCACGCTTCGTGCCGTTTTCCCAAATCCTCAACATAGTTTGTTGCCAGGGATGTTCGTCCGCGCCCGTATCGATGAAGGCATACAGCCTGACGCCATTTTAGTCCCCCAGCAGGGCGTGACACGCACTCCACGGGGCGATGCCACCGTTCTGGTGGTGAATGATAAAGAGCAGATTGAATTGCGTAATGTTATTGCGCCTCAGGCCATTGGAGACAGCTGGCTGATCGCTGAAGGACTTAAGGATGGCGATCGCGTGGTCGTCAGTGGCCTGCAGAAAATCCATCCTGGCACCACAGTGGTCGCCGTGCCTGCTTCCGCCGTCAAGACAGCCAGCTAAAGGATTACGAAATGGCTAATTTCTTTATTCAACGGCCGATTTTCGCCTGGGTACTTGCCATCATTCTGATGATTGCGGGCGGGCTGGCTATTCTTCAATTACCCGTGGCGCAATACCCCACCATTGCGCCTCCTGCTGTTGCCGTCACCGCAACCTATCCCGGCGCAGATGCACAAACGGTACAAGATACCGTGACCCAGGTTATCGAACAGAACATGAATGGTATCGATAACCTGATGTACATGTCATCCACCAGCGATTCAGCGGGTAACGTCACGATCACGTTGACCTTCCAGTCCGGCACCGATCCTGATATCGCGCAGGTACAGGTTCAAAACAAACTGCAGCTCGCCATGCCGCTGCTGCCACAAGAAGTTCAGCAGCAAGGTATTGGCGTGGAGAAATCCAGCAGCAACTTCCTTCTGGTAGCAGGGTTTGTCTCTGATAATAAAACGCTGACGCAGGACGATATCTCAGATTACGTTGCGTCAAATGTTAAAGACGCGATCAGCCGGACATCGGGCGTGGGTGACGTTCAGCTATTTGGCGCACAGTACGCCATGCGTATTTGGCTCGACAGCAATGCACTTAATAAATTTCAGCTAACACCTCTGGATGTGATCAACCAACTAAAAATCCAGAATAACCAAATAGCTGCCGGTCAATTAGGGGGAACGCCGTCAATTCCAGGGCAACAGTTAAATGCCTCTATCATTGCGCAAACCCGTTTAAAAACCCCGGAAGAGTTTGGCAACGTCACACTGAAAGTGAATCAAGATGGGTCAATGGTGCATCTGAAAGATGTCGCTCGAATTGAGCTTGGCGGCGAAAACTATAATATGGTGACCAAGATTAATGGTCAGGCTGCGACGGGTCTTGGGATTAAACTGGCAACGGGCGCAAACGCCCTCGATACTGCAGCGGCCATCAAAACAAAGCTCGCAGAATTACAGTCCTTCTTCCCGCAAGGAATGAAAGTTGTCTATCCCTACGACACAACCCCGTTCGTCAAAATATCCATTCATGAAGTAATTAAAACCCTGTTCGAGGCGATCGTCCTTGTTTTCCTGGTCATGTATTTGTTCCTGCAAAACCTGCGCGCCACGCTCATTCCCACCATCGCAGTGCCTGTTGTATTGCTCGGTACTTTTGCCATTTTGTCGGCATTTGGATTTTCCATCAATACTCTCACCATGTTTGGCATGGTGTTGGCTATAGGCTTGCTGGTCGACGATGCCATCGTGGTTGTTGAGAACGTCGAACGCGTTATGGTAGAAGACAAGCTACCGCCTAAAGAGGCGACGCAAAAATCGATGGAGCAAATTCAAGGCGCGTTGGTGGGCATCGCAATGGTGCTTTCAGCGGTGTTTATACCGATGGCCTTTTTTGGTGGCTCTACCGGAGCCATTTACCGCCAGTTCTCACTGACCATTGTTTCTGCTATGGCTCTTTCAGTATTAGTCGCACTGATTCTGACGCCAGCACTCTGCGCGACGTTGCTTAAACCGGCCTCTGAAGAGCACCACGCAAAAAGCGGTTTCTTTGGTTGGTTTAATACTCTCTTCGATAAAAGCGTCGATCATTACAGTAATAGCGTCAGCGGGATCCTGCGTAAAACAGGACGCTATCTTGTGGTGTATGTGCTGATCGTTGGTGGTATGGCGGTGCTCTTTTTGCGTCTCCCCACCTCTTTCCTGCCAGAGGAGGATCAGGGCGTATTCATGACAATGGTTCAGCTACCTGCTGGTGCAACGCAAACCCGCACGCAGCAAATTTTGGATCAAGTTCAGCAATACTATCTGACCCAAGAAAAAGCGAACGTTGAGTCGGTCTTTACCGTTAACGGTTTTAGTTTCAGCGGCCAGGGACAAAACTCAGGTATCGCATTTGTCAGCCTCAAACCGTGGGAAGATCGTCCAGGTGAAAAAAATGGCGTCGAAGCGATTGTGGGCCGTGCCACAAAAGCCTTTAGCCAGATTAAAGATGGTCTCGTTTTTCCCTTTAACCTACCTGCCATTATCGAGCTGGGAACAGCGACGGGCTTCGACTTTGAGTTAATCGATCAGGCAAACCTGGGGCATACCTCACTCACACAAGCCCGAAACCAACTCCTGGGTATGGTCAAAGAACATTCTGACTTGTTGGTGCGTGTACGTCCTAATGGGTTGGAAGACACTCCGCAATTTAAGCTCGATATTGATCAGGAGAAAGCCCAGGCGCTTGGCGTCAGCGTATCAGATATCAACCAGACGATTTCCACTGCGCTGGGAGGAACATACGTTAACGACTTCATCGATCACGGCCGTGTCAAAAAAGTGTATGCGCAAGCAGCGGCGCAGTTCCGCATGTTACCGGGTGATATCAATAATCTTTATGTGCGCAGTGCAAACGGCGAGATGGTCCCCTTTTCAGCCTTTAGTTCTTCACGCTGGGTTTCCGGTTCGCCGCGGCTTGAACGCTACAACGGCATGCCCTCAATGGAAATACTTGGGGAGTCTGCGCCCAGCAAGAGTACCGGTGAAGCCATGGTCATGATGGAAAGGCTGGCGAATAAACTGCCTTCCGGAATTGGCTACGACTGGACGGGAATGTCCTACCAGGAACGACTTTCTGGAAACCAGGCACCTGCGCTATATGCCATTTCACTTATCATCGTGTTCTTGTGTCTGGCTGCACTTTACGAGAGCTGGTCGATTCCATTTTCCGTGATGTTAGTGGTGCCATTAGGCGTCATTGGAGCACTCCTCGGTGCATCGCTGCGCGGACTGAACAATGATGTTTATTTCCAGGTAGGTCTTCTCACCACCATTGGGCTTTCTGCTAAGAACGCCATCCTGATTGTTGAGTTTGCTAAAGACCTGATGGAAAAAGAAGGCAAAGGGGTTGTCGAAGCAACATTGGAGGCATCACGTATGCGCCTTCGTCCCATTCTGATGACTTCTCTGGCGTTCATTCTTGGCGTAATGCCGTTAGTGATCAGTAACGGTGCGGGGAGCGGCGCACAAAATGCCGTAGGTACAGGCGTCATGGGCGGGATGTTGTCCGCTACACTTCTGGCTATCTTTTTTGTTCCCGTCTTTTTCGTCGTCGTAAGACGGCGATTTACTCGCCAACATCATTAAAAAAATCAGTAGGCGCTGAATGGCGCCTGCTCTTTTTATGTTTAAACAAAGTACTAGCCCTCTTATGTTCTAAGACGAATAAATAATGAAACCCTTTATTTTTTGAGTTAGGTCTAATCGCTAAGTATTACGTTTAAAATACCCATTCATTCATGCGTTCAGCCGCACCTCTCCATCATTTTTACAAACCACATACTTTGAGATTATTCATCTATCTTCGATAGCCGTGAGCAGTGATAAAATAGCGCTCAGCTCGGTAAATACCCTTTTGGATTTATGGCGAGTCAGTTTTTATTCTGAGGTAACATTATGAAAAGATTCATTTGCGTTGCAACGCTCGCTGCGCTTCTGGCTGGTTGTGCCCACGATTCTCCGTGTGTACCGGTTTACGACGATCAAGGTCGCCTGGTCCATACCAATACGTGTATGAAAGGCACCACTCAGGATAACTGGGAAACAGCTGGCGCAATTGCAGGCGGTGCTGCAGCTGTTGCAGGCCTGACGCTGGGTATCGTTGCGTTAACTAAATAAAGCTTTCTGACAAAAGCGCGGTATGTTCCGCGCTTTTGCTTCATATCAGTGCAGTTATTGCTCTCCTTGTTAAAAAACTTCCCTGTAACATTCCTGTCTCTCTTTTCATCCTTGATTGTTCTCACGTTTTTATTCACTCGAAATCCAGGTTGCAATCTAATACGTGATATTTTTCACAGATTAATAACATTCAATATCCTGCCAATATTCACCCCTGAAATCATCTCAATAATTTCCGTTTGGTCTTATCAACTTTTGCTCTGATTTGTGGCGTAGGTTGTCATTTCGCACCATTTCAGGGCGCTTGATTTAATTATCCCTGTCTACACTCAGCATTACGCGTTCAGATATCTCTCTTTTTAGCTGAATACGAAAACTGGCATTACGTTTGCTTTATAAACGTCGGCCAACGCCACAGACAGGTAAAAGCGTTTTAAAACGACTTTCTATAACAATAATTTTCGCCACACAGGATGCATATGAAAAAGACGATGATAGCCAGCCTGGCCGCCGCCGGCATGTTGTTTGCTGTTGCGGGTCAGGCCCATGCAGGCGCAACTCTGGATGCTGTTAAAAAGAAAGGCTTTGTACAGTGTGGTATCAGCGATGGGTTACCGGGTTTCTCCTATGCGGATGCTAACGGGAAATTCTCCGGGATCGACGTTGACGTGTGCCGAGGCGTTGCAGCGGCTCTCTTCGGTGATGATACCAAAGTAAAATACACCCCGCTTACGGCGAAAGAACGTTTCACCGCTTTGCAATCTGGCGAAGTTGATGTGCTCTCTCGTAATACCACCTGGACCTCGTCTCGTGATGCTGGCATGGGCATGACGTTTACTGGCGTCACCTATTATGACGGTATCGGCTTCCTGACTCACAATAAAGCGGGCCTGAAGAGTGCGAAAGAACTCGACGGTGCGACGGTCTGTATTCAGGCCGGTACGGATACCGAGCTGAACGTCGCGGATTATTTCAAAGCGAATAAGATGAAATACACCCCAGTGACGTTTGATCGCTCTGATGAATCCGCAAAAGCGCTGGAATCAGGCCGCTGCGATACGCTGGCCTCTGACCAGTCTCAGCTGTATGCCCTGCGCATTAAGCTCAGTAATCCTGCGGAGTGGATTGTTCTGCCTGAAGTTATCTCTAAAGAGCCTCTTGGCCCAGTCGTTCGTCGCGGTGATGAAGAGTGGACCTCGATTGTTAAGTGGACTCTCTTCGCCATGCTGAATGCTGAAGAAATGGGAATTAACTCGAAGAACGTTGATGAGAAAGCAGCAGCTCCATCCACTCCGGATATGGCACATCTTCTGGGTAAAGAAGGTGACTACGGCAAGGATCTTAAGCTCGATAATAAATGGGCTTACAACATCATTAAACACGTTGGCAACTACGGGGAGATCTTCGAGCGTAACGTGGGATCTGAAAGCCCTCTGAAGATCAAACGTGGCCAGAACAACCTCTGGAACAACGGCGGCATCCAGTACGCTCCACCAGTACGCTAGTTTTTAGCTGTAACGGGCACTGCATGAGCGGTGCCCAGCCCAGAGTCATGGTTACCGAGGTTTCTTTATGTCCCATCGCCGCTTAGCCTTAAAAGGGAAACTTTCCTTTTCTCATCCCGCGGTCCGCGCCTGGCTATTTCAGATCATCGCCATTGTCGTCGTCGTGGTCGTTGCGATTTATTTGATTCATAACACCGTAACTAACCTGAGCAATCGCGGCATTACTTCGGGCTTTGCCTTTCTGGATCGCACTGCAGGATTTGGAATTGTGCAGCACCTGATTGATTATCAGGAGAGCGATACGTATGGAAGGGTATTTCTGGTTGGCCTGCTGAATACGCTTTTGGTCTCTGCACTTTGTATTGTTTTTGCTTCATTCCTCGGATTTTTCCTCGGGCTCGCCCGGCTATCTGAAAACTGGCTCCTGCGCAAACTTTCTACGATTTACATCGAGACGTTTCGCAACATTCCGCCCTTGTTGCAGATCTTTTTCTGGTATTTCGCCGTCCTGCGTAATCTGCCAGGTCCGCGCCAGGCCCTCGATGCTTTTGAGTTATTTTTTCTCAGTAACCGCGGGCTATATATTCCATCGCCAGAGGCCGGCGAAGGTTTATGGGCCGCTATTGCCGCTATCGTTATCGCCGTTGCAATATCCGTTGGGCTGTTTCGCTATAACCGCATGCATCAGATGAAAACCGGGCAGCTTCGCAAGACCTGGCCCGTCGGATTACTTTTGATCGTGGGTTTACCTGTGCTGGCACAAGGGATTTTTGGTTCGGCATTACACTGGGATATTCCGGAACTGCGCGGATTTAACTTCCGTGGTGGGATGGTATTAATCCCTGAACTGGCGGCTCTCACGCTGGCGCTTTCCATTTATACCTCTGCGTTTATTGCCGAAATTATTCGCTCTGGTATTCAGGCTGTACCACATGGGCAGCACGAAGCGGCTCGATCGCTCGGCCTTCCCAATTCGGTCACACTCCGTCAGGTGATCATTCCTCAGGCTTTACGCGTGATCATCCCACCGCTGACCAGTCAGTATCTGAATATTGCTAAAAATTCATCATTGGCTGCCGCTATCGGTTATCCCGATATGGTTTCACTGTTCGCCGGGACAGTACTTAACCAGACGGGGCAAGCTATCGAGACTATCGCCATCACCATGTCGGTTTATCTGGTTATTAGCCTGACGATTTCACTGTTGATGAACATCTATAACCGTCGCATCGCACTGGTCGAGCGTTAAGGAGCCATGATGACAAAAGCCGTACTGTCTCACGTCCCGCGCCCTTCTAGCGCTGGGGGCTGGCGTTTCATCGCCTGGGCACGTAAAAATCTGTTCTCCTCCTGGAGTAACAGTCTTCTCACCATCATCTGTTTTTGGCTGATGTGGGAACTTATTCCGCCGCTCATAAACTGGGCATTTCTACAGGCAAACTGGGTTGGATCCACACGCGCTGACTGCACCAAAGCGGGTGCCTGTTGGGTATTCATTCATGAGCGTTTTGGTCAGTTCATGTATGGCTTGTATCCACACGAGCAACGCTGGCGTATCAACGTGGCGCTTATTGTTGGGCTGCTGTCGATCGCACCGATGTTCTGGAAACATTTGCCACGCCGTGGGCGCTACATTGCTTGCTGGGCTGTAGTTTATCCGCTGGTTGTTTGGTTGTTGCTATATGGGGGCGTGCTGGGACTTGAGCGGGTCGAAACTCGCCAATGGGGTGGGCTGACATTAACCTTGATCATTGCTTCCGTCGGGATCGCTGGCGCGCTGCCGCTGGGTATTTTGTTGGCGCTTGGCCGTCGTTCAACGATGCCGGTAGTGCGCGTGCTTTCAGTGATCTTTATCGAGTTCTGGCGTGGCGTGCCACTGATTACCGTGTTGTTTATGTCTTCGGTGATGCTGCCATTATTCATGGCGGAAGGGACTACGATCGACAAATTAATCCGCGCACTCGTGGGCGTCATTTTATTTCAGTCCGCTTATGTCGCAGAAGTCGTTCGCGGTGGGCTACAAGCTCTGCCAAAAGGACAATATGAAGCGGCTGAATCACTGGCACTCGGATACTGGAAAACGCAGGGGTTAGTGATTTTACCGCAGGCACTCAAACTGGTTATTCCAGGGCTTGTGAATACGATTATTGCCCTCTTTAAAGATACGAGCCTGGTGATCATTATTGGGTTATTCGATCTTTTCAGCAGTGTTCAACAGGCTACCGTAGACCCTATATGGCTTGGCATGTCGACCGAAGGCTATGTCTTTGCCGCACTGATTTACTGGATTTTTTGTTTCAGCATGTCGCGCTATAGCCAGCATCTTGAGAAACGTTTTAACACCGGGCGGACACCGCACTGAGGAACTTATGAGCAAAGTAATTATGACCCCTGCTGACGCGATGATTACCCTGGAAAACGTCAATAAATGGTACGGACAGTTTCACGTACTGAAAGATATCAACCTGAAGGTAACGCAAGGTGAACGTATCGTCCTGTGTGGCCCATCGGGTTCTGGAAAGTCGACAACTATTCGTTGTATTAATCATCTCGAAGAACATCAGCAAGGACGCATCGTCGTTGATGGGATCGAGCTGGATGAAGATATTCGCAATATTGAACGCGTGCGCCAGGAAGTGGGCATGGTATTCCAACACTTCAATTTGTTCCCGCATCTAACGGTATTACAGAACTGTACGCTGGCCCCTATTTGGGTCAAGAAGATGTCTAAAAAGGATGCCGAAGTCTTAGGGATGCATTATCTGGAACGTGTTCGTATTGCCGAGCATGCGCATAAATTCCCGGGGCAAATTTCCGGAGGGCAGCAGCAGCGCGTTGCGATTGCGCGTTCCCTGTGTATGAAGCCCAAAATTATGCTGTTTGATGAGCCTACGTCAGCCCTTGATCCGGAAATGGTGAAAGAGGTGTTGGATACGATGATTGGTCTGGCTCAGTCGGGAATGACCATGCTGTGTGTGACACATGAAATGGGATTTGCAAGAACGGTGGCAGATAGAGTGATCTTTATGGATCGAGGTGAAATCGTGGAACAGGCACCACCGGAAGAGTTTTTCGCCAATCCGAAATCTGAACGCACAAGAGCGTTCTTATCACAGGTTATTCATTAATACATTGAATAAGCAGGATATTACGCCTGGGGAATATCTTCCTCGGGCGTAATAATGCAGAAGTTAGCGTAAGACTCATGAGATCGCCCAATGCAAAAAGGCCATCCTTTCGGATGGCCTTTTCACTTAATTGATGTCTGGCAGTTCCCTACTCTCACATGGGGAGACCCCACACTACCATCGGCGCTACGGCGTTTCACTTCTGAGTTCGGCATGGGGTCAGGTGGGACCACCGCGCTAAAGCCGCCAGGCAAATTCTGTTATCAACATGCATCTCTGCACATCAATTAATCTGTTATCAAGCTGAATATTGTCTCTTTCCGCCAAAACAGCTTCGGCGTTGTAAGGTTAAGCCTCACGGTTCATTAGTATCGGTTAGCTCAATGCATCGCTGCACTTACACACCCGACCTATCAACGTCGTAGTCTTCAACGTTCCTTCAGGACTCTCAAGGAGTCAGGGAGAACTCATCTCGGGGCAAGTTTCGTGCTTAGATGCTTTCAGCACTTATCTTTTCCGCATTTAGCTACCGGGCAATGCCATTGGCATGACAACCCGAACACCAGTGATGCGTCCACTCCGGTCCTCTCGTACTAGGAGCAGCCCCCCTCAATTCTCCAGCGCCCACGGCAGATAGGGACCGAACTGTCTCACGACGTTCTAAACCCAGCTCGCGTACCACTTTAAACGGCGAACAGCCGTACCCTTGGGACCTACTTCAGCCCCAGGATGTGATGAGCCGACATCGAGGTGCCAAACACCGCCGTCGATATGAACTCTTGGGCGGTATCAGCCTGTTATCCCCGGAGTACCTTTTATCCGTTGAGCGATGGCCCTTCCATTCAGAACCACCGGATCACTATGACCTGCTTTCGCACCTGCTCGAGCCGTCACTCTCGCAGTCAAGCTAGCTTATGCCATTGCACTAACCTCCTGATGTCCGACCAGGATTAGCTAACCTTCGTGCTCCTCCGTTACTCTTTAGGAGGAGACCGCCCCAGTCAAACTACCCACCAGACACTGTCCGCAACCCGGATTACGGGTCTACGTTAGAACACCAGCCATTAAAGGGTGGTATTTCAAGGTTGGCTCCACGCAGACTGGCGTCCACGCTTCAAAGCCTCCCACCTATCCTACACATCAAGGACCAGTGTTCAGTGTCAAGCTATAGTAAAGGTTCACGGGGTCTTTCCGTCTTGCCGCGGGTACACTGCATCTTCACAGCGAGTTCAATTTCACTGAGTCTCGGGTGGAGACAGCCTGGCCATCATTACGCCATTCGTGCAGGTCGGAACTTACCCGACAAGGAATTTCGCTACCTTAGGACCGTTATAGTTACGGCCGCCGTTTACCGGGGCTTCGATCAAGAGCTTCGCGTTGCCGCTAACCCCATCAATTAACCTTCCGGCACCGGGCA